>JBEEMM010000036.1:0-10797 GCA_041192685.1 Bacteroidota bacterium
TCTCGGTTTGCCCAATCCCATGCAGACGGAGGCATGGCCTGTATTCCAGCAGCGCGTTCTACCGCTGCCCTAATAACCACAGAGGGCCCAAGCAGCTGTTTTGCGAGTGCCCCAGCAACTACCCGTGCTGCCGTTTCTCGCGCGGAACTTCGCCCCCCGCCCCGCACATCGCGAAGTCCGTACTTGGCCTGATAGGTTGCGTCGGCATGGCCAGGGCGAAAGACGTCGGTAAGCGCATCGTAGTCAGCAGGCTTAGTATTGCTGTTGCGGACCATAAAGGCGATGGGAGTTCCGAGGCTTAGGCGTCGGCCTTGGGAGTCCGCCTCAGGATGAAGACCCGACAGCCACTCTACGGAATCGTCCTCACGGCGCGGAGTACCCGCCTGGCCAGAGGGCCTGCGGCGATCCATTTCTAAGGCAACCAAGCGAAGGTCTAGGGCGATTCCCGACGGAAAACCATCCAGCACCCCGCCAATGGCCGGCCCGTGCGATTCCCCGTAGGTCGTGAGTTGCAGAATTCGTCCAAAGGTGTTGCCAGCCATCCTTCAAAAATACGCGAAGCGTACCTTCGCATAATGCGCATACGCTATACCCATCTTGCCGGCGTGATCGGGAGTCCAGAAGGCCTTGAAACGGGTGCGCTCTGTGGTCCTCAAATGAACGACTTGCCGATTGTGCGCGACGCTTTTGTAGAACTTGTGGACGGCAAGATTGCGGCCCTAGGCAGCATGACCGACTGCCCTGAAAGCGATGCCGGTTGGGACGTTCGCCCGGCTAAGGGCCAATGGATGCTCCCTGGATTCGTAGACAGCCACACCCACCTGATTCATGCAGGGGCTCGGGTTGCAGAGTTCCGCATGCGCCTTGACGGGGCCAGCTACCACGAAATTGCTGCGGCCGGCGGCGGAATTTTGAATTCTGCGGCTGCCTTGGCGCAAACCGACGAGTCAGCCCTACTCGACGCCCTTCTGGAGCGCCTTGAAATGGCCCGATCGACTGGAACCGTGGCTGCTGAGATCAAAAGCGGCTACGGCCTAACCTTTGAGGCCGAACGAAAGATGCTGCGCGTGGTTCGGGCAGCGCAAAGCGCCCAAAGCATGCCCCTATGGGCAACCTTTCTTGGTCTGCACGCCCTACCCAAGGGTCAAAACCTCGATCACTTTGTGGGCGAAGCCATTGACCGATGGCTACCAGCCCTGGCTGACGAAGGATTAGTGGACTTTGTAGACCTGTTTTGCGAGGCCGGGTACTTTAGAACCAGTGACCTTCTTCGGCTTGCCGAGGCGGCCGACCAAAGGGGAATCCGGCTCAAAGCCCATACCAACCAATTCCACAGCATTGGTGGCGTATCTGCCTCCATTCAGGCCAAGGCGCTCAGTATTGACCACCTTGAAGTGCTCAGCGACGAAGACCTAAGCGCACTCCAAACCGCCTGGTCCCAGGGGATTGGTCCCATGCCGGTGGCCCTACCGCATTGCTCGCTTTTTTTGAATATTCCCTATGCGCCCGGCCGCGCCATGATTGATGCAGGCCTGCCTCTTGCACTTGCCTCGGACTGCAACCCCGGATCTTCGCCTTCGAGCGACCTGCGCATGGCTTGGAGTTTGGCCACCAGCCAAATGAAGCTTCGCGTTGACGAGGGTTTGGCCGCGCTCACCGCCAATGCGGCCTTTGCCCTAGGAGCCCAGGAGCGAATGGGGCGAATTCAACCCGGAATGGAAGCGCACGTACTTTTAACAAAGCCTATGGCTGATTACGCGCAAATTCCGTACTTCACCAGCGAAAACCACCTTGCACAAACATTGATCTATGGCCAGTAAAAACGGGACCAAGGGCTACAAACCGCGCCCAGGAGAACTTCGCATTGGAGACTGCCTGCGCCTGCCGGGCGATGCCCCCTTTGTCTTGTTCGGCATTGCCGAAGACTTAGGAATTCGTACCAACGGCGGACGCGCCGGAGCCGCTAAAACCCCCGAGGGCGTCCTGACCGCCCTGCTGAATATTTCCATCAACGAATGGGTGCCCGACAACCTGCTCGCTTGGGGCGGAATTCTCGACCTGCGCAAGGCAACATCGGTGGACGAAATCGACAAGATGGTCTATGCCACGGTGTTCCCTTGGTTTCAAGAGGGCTACATACCCCTAGTTATCGGAGGAGGCCACAACAACTCCATGCCCCTGCTTTGGGCCGCTCACGATGCCCTCAATCAGCCCGTGAATGCCCTTAATCTGGACCCCCATCCCGACGTTCGTGCCCTTGAAGGACGCCACAGCGGGAATGGATTCAGCTACGCCCACAACCGAGGCTACCTAGACCGCTACGCAGTACTGGGAATGAGCGAGAATTCCGTGAATTCCGCGAGCCTTGCACTCCTGCGAAGCACTCCGGGCTGGACCTTTGAAACCTTTGAAAGTTGGGCGGTTCGCGGAGAAACCTCCTGGGAATTAGCCATGGACCGCATGCTGCTGCACGTTCAGAATGCGCCATTTGGACTAGAAATAGACGCAGACGGCATCACGGGAGCTCCAGCAAGCGCCCAAACAGAGAGCGGCTGGTCTTGGACTCAGGCGCGCCAACTCGCCTACCGTGCCGGGCAAACCGGAAAGGTTGCCTACCTGCACCTTAGCGAGTTAGCCCTGGGCTTACTGCCCGAAGACGACCATGGAGGCCATTCCAAGGCTGCGGCCATGCTCCTGCTTGATTTTGTGCGCGGAACACGCAACCTGCCCTGGTAGTGACGGCCCCAAAGGCTTGGCTGCAGTGCGCAGCCAATATTTCTGAAGGACGAGACCTGCGAATTGTCGATGCACTCTGCGCGGCAGTAGAGCAGGTTCCTGGAGTTCAGCTTTGGCATCGAGACATTGGACCCGACGCGAACCGCAGCGTACTGACCTTTGCAGGAGAGGCTGAGTTCATGATCGACGGCTGCGAGTCCTTAATTGCTGCGGCTGCAGAGCACATTGACATGCGCCGGCACCAAGGCTCACACCCCCGTGTTGGAGCCGTCGATGTTTGCCCCCTTGTGGCCCTTCGACCCGAAGACGGAAGTTTGGCAAAAGAGTCCGCGCGTCAGGTAGCAAAGCGAATTAGTACCCTTAACGCCGGCGGCTGGTTTTATGGACTTAGCGCTACACGGCCAGAATACGCCCTGTTAGCCAACCTGCGCAGAGGCCAGTACGAAGGCCTAGCCCAAAGGTCCTTAGACTTTGATTTCGGATCCTACCACCCAAGATTTGGCGCAATGGCCTTAGGGGCTCGTGACTTTTTGCTTGCCTACAACGTCAACCTGTCAGGCCTCAACGCATCGGCCGCCAAGGCAATTTCCGCACAAATTCGAGAACAGAATGGCGGAGGAATGCCGGGCCTGCGCTCCATTGGATGGGATGCGCCTCTTTTTGGCTGCAGTCAAGTAAGTTGCAACATTACCGACCTCAACCGGCTCTCGCTCAAGGAGGTCTACGACCGTGTTGACGCCTTGGCCGCAGACTTTGGTTTGCGTGCAGCAGGCAGCGAACTCATAGGCATGGCACCCCTTAAGGCATTTCGCGGATTCGGCTCGGCCCAAGAGGGCGCTGACTATTTAGGCCTAAGCTCGGTGGTCTCTTTTGACGCATCCTGCCGAATAATCGAGGAGCGATTTCAATAATTGCACCCTGAGCCTTTACTAATAACCGAAAAATCTAAAATCATGGAACTTACCCAAGCACGAATTCTAATCACCGGCGGCTCGTCGGGCATCGGTAAAGCGACCGCCAAGCTTTTGATTGAACGCGGTTCTCGCGTAGCTATTTCGGGTCGCGATCGGGCAAAACTGACGCGAGTAGCCCAAGAAATTGGCGCTATTGCCCTGCCCTACGACGCGAGCCTTGAGTCAGACATCATGGCTATGTATGCCGAGCTCGACCGCATTTGGGGCGGACTCGACGTACTAGTTAACAATGCGGGCATTGGTTTTTTTGGCCCCATGGACGAGGTTGCATGGTCGGATTTTGAGCAAATATTTCACACCAATGTTTTTGGTGCCGCAGTGGTAGGTCGCGAAGCAGGGCGACGCATGAAGCAGCAAAACAAGGGCAGCATCATCAATATTGCCTCGAGCGCGGGTCTTCGCGGATTCAAAAACGGAACCGTCTATGCCGCGTCAAAATTTGCCCTGCGCGGCATGACCGAATGCTGGCGAGAGGAACTTCGCCCCTTCAACATTAGGGTAATGCTGGTCAACCCCTCAGCCGTACCGACGGCATTCAACGTCGAAAGCCGCGAAGAAAAAGCCCAAAAAGACAACATGCTGCGCCCCGAAGAACTTGCCCATGCCATAGTTAGCGCACTTGCAATGGACGACCGCGGCTTTATTCCCGAACTGGGTGTTTGGGCCACCAATCCGTTCTGACGACCAACCAGCAACTAGCAGCTAGAAACTAGCGAACTAGCAACTGGTAACTAGCAACTAGCTACTGGCTTTAGCCGCGGATTCATCACCCTAAACCACAGGGGCGGAACCGCTGCGAGCACCATCATGGCCGGGTAGCCAGCGGGCATTTGGGGGGATTCGTCGTAGTGGTTCATGAGTGGAAAAGGCCGGTAGGGATTGGCATGATGGTCGGAATGCCTGGTGAGCTCAAAGAGCATAAACCTCCCTAGCGGGTGGTTGGAATTCCAGGAATGCTGGGGTTCGGTGTTTTCGTACCGAAACTCGGTCACCTTCACCCTCGTAAGACCGTAGTGCTCGATGTAGTTCACAGTCTCCAAGAGCAGAATACCAAAGAAGGACGACAAAACCAGGGGCAGCAGAGCCTCGGGCGCTAAGGCAAAAACAAGACTCAAGTAAAGAACCTCCGCGACGAACATGCCGGCCATCAGTCTGGGTTTTAAGCGCCAAGCGGTCCGCCAAACGCCTACAATACTTCGAATCCAAAACAAATAAAGAACCTCGCCGTAGCGCGCGGTTGAGGAATCCTCGGGGGTGGCAACATGCTTGTGGTGCCCAAAGTTGTGGTCAATAAAAAACTGGCCGTAGAGGCTACTCACCAAAAGGCCCTGCGCCAACCTTTGATAGGCTGCTTTGGGCCGATGCCCGAGCTCGTGGGCTACGTTAATCGCGAGGGTTCCGCACGAAATACCCAAGGCGGTTATGTGCCCGAGCAATGAAACCAGGTCACCCGAGCTGCGATCTTGAGGCACAACCGCAATAAACAAGGCAATAGCGCCCAAATGAAGCGGAATTTGCATCAAGACAAAGAGGTCGTAGTGGGACTGACTGAGGACCGTAGACCGCTCCGAATCCGTGAGGTTGGATGCGAACGTGGGCAGGATTCCTTCAAAAAACGGAACCACACCAAAGGCAAAAATTAAGGCGGCGAACGATAAGGGTCCCTGACTTAGGAGCCCTAAATAAACCGAAGCAGGAAGCAGGAAGGCCAGAAGGTATCGAAATCCAATCATAAACTAAAAGTAGGCCTCGACTCCCAGCGCTGCAATACCTTCATTCTTAGGAACATTTCTTCGCTGTACCACTTAAAATCGCGGGTTTTGCGTATCATCGAAGAGTGCTGCCGGCTGCGGTAGGCAAAGTCATCCAAGGCCTCGGCATTGCGCCAGACGCTCAGGGTGGCCTGTTCTACGAGAGGCAGCTCACCGACTCCCTTGCTAAAAAGAAGGTCGGGCAAGCGGTTAAGGCGCTTGCTTGCACCCGGAACATTCCACCAAAAGCGGTGGGCTTGACTCCAGCGAATTCGCGCACGGGTTAGAACTGCGACCTCGTCCTGTGGCTCCAACGTGGCGAGCACGGAGCCTTCAAATAAATCGATTCCGCCCCAGCTTCCGTGGCCCCGAACCGGAATGGCGTCCCATCCCCACTCGAGTTGGGCAGAACCCTGCCACTCCTTCCATCGGGCGCTGGTGGCAAAAAAGTCTTCTGCTGCTTCGGGCGAATCCCATACGGCAAACCAAGCATAGGTGCTAAAGTCCGGCCAAATAGAAAACCCTTCACCGGCCCCGGAACCCAGCTGCTTGGCAAAGCGAAGGCCTGGAGCCTTCCACGGCTCGCGCAGGGCAAAACCCATGGAGCCGAATGCCCTCCACTGATTGCCCCTGCCCTGCCATTGCAAAAAACGCACGGTAATAAAGTAGGATTTTGCCATTTTGTCAGTCACAACCCTAAGATAACCTCCTTGGCATGCACCTTGTTCCGCTAGGAGTGCATTAAAAATTATAAATCATGGCCACTGGTAAAATCAACGTATCTGCTGACAACATCTTCCCGATTATTAAGAAGTTTCTCTACAGCGACCACGAGATATTCCTCAGGGAACTTATTTCGAATGCCGTAGACGCGACCAACAAGCTAAAAACCCTGAGTAATTTGGGCGAATTCAGCGGAGAACTGGGCGACCTGAGCATTCATGTGGATGTCGATAAAAAGAAAAAGACCATTACCATCCGCGACCGAGGTATCGGTATGTCTTCAGAAGAAATCAACAAGTACATCAACGAAGTAGCCTTCTCGGGCGCTACGGAGTTTGTCAAAACCTACGAAGGCAAGATCGACAAGGGGGCTATGATTGGTCACTTTGGCTTGGGATTTTACTCGAGCTTTATGATTTCTACCAAGGTAGAAATTCACAGCCGAAGCTGGAAGATGCCTGAGGCCGAGGGTGCATTTTGGTCCTGCGACGGGTCGCCCGAGTACAGCCTAGTCAGCAAGAAGAAGAAGGATCGCGGAACCCACATCATTCTTCACGTCGACGGAGATTCCGAGGAGTTCCTCGAGGAATTCAAAATCAACGAACTCCTAAAAAAGTACGCCCGGTTTATGAGCGTGCCCATTGTTTGTGGCGAGAAGGAAGAGCGCAATAACGTCGCTGAAGAAGGTGAAGAAGCAAAGTGGGAAACCAAAAAAGTACCCAACGTTATCAACCCCGACAGCCCAGCCTGGACCAAAAAGCCGAGCGAGCTCAGCGACGAGGACTACAAAGCATTCTACAAGGCTCTATACCCGTACACGTTTGAGGAACCCTTGTTCCACATCCACATGAATGTGGATTACCCCTTTGATTTGACCGGAATCTTGTTCTTCCCTAAAATCAAGCCCAACATGGAGCTCAATAAGAACAAAATACAGCTTTACCAGTCTCAGGTATTTGTTACCGACAACGTCGAGGGCATCGTGCCGGACTTTTTAATGATGCTCCACGGGGTGATCGACTCGAGGGATATTCCGCTCAATGTATCGCGCAGCTACCTGCAGGCCGACGGCAACGTCAAAAAAATAAGCGGACACATTACGAAGAAGGTAGCCGACAAACTGGAGGAGATGCTTAAAAACGACCGCAGTGACTTTGAGCAAAAGCTCAAGGATATTGCCGTTATAATCGAGTACGGAATGGTTACCGACGAGAAGTTCTTTGAGCGGGCCCTAAAGTTCAACATGCTGCGCAGCGCGGTGGATGAATCGGCGTCTACGATTGACGAGTACCTCGATAAAATTGGCACGCTTCAAACCGACAAAGAGGGCCAGCGCGTAGTGCTTTACACCTCCAATGCAGAGGCGCAGCACAGCTACATTCAAAAGGCTAAGGCAGAAGGATACGACGTGGTGGTGCTGGATTCGCCCATTGCGGGTCATTGGATTCAGAAAATTGAGGGTGCCAAAGAGAAGGTCCGCTTTGCTAGGGTAGACAGCGATATGCTCGACAAACTGATTCCTAAAGACGGAAACCGAAGCCATCTGCTGACGGAATCCGAGCAGGAGAGCCTCAAAGGATACGTAGAAAGCGCTATAAACGATAAAAACTACAGCGTCCGCATCGAAGCCTTAGCCAGCGACGACATGCCGATGATGGTGGTAATGCCAGAGTTTATGCGCCGCATGAAAGAGATGAGCGCGTCGGGCGGAGGCGGATTTATGGGTATGGGAGACTTCCCGGACCATTACGACGTCGTGGTCAACGGCAACCATCCCTTGGCTGGCAAAATTCTGAAGGCCGAAGAGCCTGCAGACCGAGAGCAATTAGTGCTTCAGGCTAAGGATCTCGCGCTGCTTCAGCAGGGATTACTCACTGGGGAACGCCTGACGGCTTTTGTCAACCGTTCGCTGGACCGTCTTGTTTAATTCGTAATTTTAACCCCATGAAATACTCCCTAATTATTGCTGCGGTTCTGTCAAGTGCCGCTCTTTGGGCGCAAGACCTGCCCCAAATGTCTCCCAAAACGACTTTTGAACAGCGCATTGGCCTAACGGATGCCAAACTGACCTACAGTCGCCCAAGCGCCCGTGGGCGAGACATTTTTAGCGAAATTGTACCTCCAGGAGAGCACTGGCGCCTTGGAGCCAATACCAAAACCCTTTTGACTCTGAGTTCTGAGGTGAGTTTTTCCTCCGGAGCATTGCCGGCAGGAACCTATAGTTTGTCGCTTTTCCCCAACGACGGAGATTGGATATTGGTCATTAATAAGGATCTTGAGGGCTGGGGTATCTATGAATACAACGAGAAGAACGATGCGCTTAGGGTGACTGCTCCGATGGAGGTTGGTTCTATGAAGACCGAATCCCTCCTTTTGGCATGGGATAATGTTCAATCGAACTCTGCCGACCTGATTGTTTCTTGGGGCGATCGCATGGCGCGCTTCCCGATGAAGGTTCCGACCGAACGCCTCGCCAAGGAGAACCTTGCCAAAGCCCTGGCTGACCCCAAGGCGGAGTGGACCGTGTACCGCAATGCCGCACGCTACGCCCGTGAAAACAAGATGCCCGAAGCGGAATCTTGGGCAAAAACCGCCGTTAAAATGAAGTCAGACAACTGGGGCACCCACTACCTACTTGCCCAAATTTTGGAAGAAAATGGCAAAAAATCAGAAGCCTTAAAGGCGGCGCAAAATTCATTAGAGGCCGGATTGGCCGACGGCAAAAAAATGAAGAAAGCCTTTGCCAACGAGTCCGACGTTCAGGCGCTTATTTCGCGTTTGAAATAAATCTTATAAAACACCTTAAAGGCAAGTATTCCAGGTCAAATGGAATCCTTGCCTTTTTCTTTTTCACCCTTTGACCTGCTATGAGCACACTAACTTCCCTTCGAAACGCCCTTTTTGGATTGACACTTATACTCTCTGTGAGTAGTGCAGCGCAGTCAACCCTGCGTGGAACCGTTGTCGACGATGCAACCAACGAGCCCATACCGGGAGCCGTAGTCCGCATTGACGGCAGAACGACCACGGGACTAACCGATTCCGAGGGCAAGTTCCGAATCGAGAACCAAGCAACGGGCTTGGTCAATGTGCGCATCGAAGCCATCGGCTACCAGGCCTACACCGCATTTGAAGTACTTCTTACGCGGGCAAAAGCCGTCGAGCTTGAGGTGAGACTCAGGGAGTCCACCCAGCAGCTGGAGGAAGTAGAGATCACCGCGCAGGCTCAGTTTCAGCGCGTAGACCAGTCGCCCGTTAGCGTTCAAAGCATAGGAATCAACGAGATTCGACGGAATCCGGGTGCAAACCAAGACATTTCTAAGGTAATCCAATCCCTTCCGGGCGTGGCAAGCGGAGGAGCAGCATTCCGCAACGACTTGATCATTAGGGGTGGTGGCCCCAACGAGAACATCTTCTTTTTGGATGGGATTGAGATTCCGGCCATCAACCACTTTGCGACCCAAGGCGCGAGCGGCGGTCCGGTGGGAATGATTAATGTGAATTTCATTCGCGACGTTGACTTTTACACCAGCGCCTTCCCGGTGCAGCGCGGTGGAAGCCTTAGCTCGGTCATGGAGCTCAACCTTCGGGACGGCTCCGAAGAAAAAGTCAATGGGATTTTTCAGGTTGGGGCCTCTGAAGTTGGACTCACGCTTGACGGGCCCTTGTCGAAGAAAACGACCTACCTCGCCAGCGTTCGCCGAAGCTACCTTCAGTACTTGTTTGGGGTTATTGGCCTTCCCTTCTTGCCGACCTACAACGACTATCAGGTTAAAATCAAGCACAAATTCAACCGCAAAAATCAAATTACCTTCCTCAGTCTTGGTGCCTACGACGTGAGCGTACTGAACCTCGAGCGCAACGAAACCGAAGACCAGCGCTACATTTTGAACTACCTGCCGTCCTACAACCAATGGAACTACTCCATCGGAGCCAAGTACACGCACTTCGGACGGTTTGGCGCAACCAACATTGTACTGAGTCGCTTCATGCTCAACAACGAGTCAGAGAAGTACCTCAATAACGATGTGAATTCCGACCTGCTTCTTAACTACGGCAGCCAAGAAATTGCCAATAAACTGCGCATCGAGCAGCCCTGGAAGTTTAAAAACTGGGAAGGGCTCGTTGGTTTTGGTGCCGAGCAGCTCAAGTACAACACCAGCACCTTTGACAAACGCTTCCCGGGCGGATTTATTCTCGACTACGACACCGACGACGTCTACTACCGCGCATCAATGTTTGCCAATGCCGTGGGAAAGTTCGTGGACGGACGCCTCAAGGTTTCGCTCGGTTTGCGCACTGATGCGGGAACCTTCAACGAAAACACTCGAAACTTCTTGGACCAGCTTTCTCCTAGACTGGCGCTGAGCTACAACCTCACCGAAAACTGGACCCTGGACGGCAACGTTGGGCGCTACTTTCAATTGCCTCCCTTCACCGCTCTGGGCTACACGGGAATCGACGGAGACAACCGCTCGCTGCGGTTCATTCAGGCGGATCACTACGTGGTCGGCAGCACCCGTTTTTTACCCTGGAATGCCAAGGCAAGCGTGGAGGGCTTCTACAAGTCGTATCAGTACTACCCCTTGCTTCTTCGCGACAGCATTTCACTG
>JBEEMM010000037.1:0-12109 GCA_041192685.1 Bacteroidota bacterium
CGGCACAGCGACCGTATAATGCGTCAAATGCAAAAGGATCTGAGGCTTCCCAGTGAGCCGCGACGCATCGAGTGCTTTGACAACTCCAATACTCAGGGAACCAATCCCGTGTCGGCCTGCGTGGTCTTCATCGACGGAAAGCCAGCCAAGTCGGAATACCGGCATTTTAACGTCAAAACGGTAGAAGGCCCCGACGATTTTGCCACCATGAAGGAGGCCCTGACCCGGCGCTATACCCGGGTACTCAACGAGGGATTGCCTCTGCCCCAGCTGGTGCTCATCGACGGAGGCAAGGGCCAGCTCTCGTCGGCCGTAGAGGTTTTTGACGAGCTCGGACTCCGTGGGCGGGTAGCCCTCATTGGCATCGCCAAACGACTTGAAGAACTGTACTTTCCCGACGACAGCGTGCCGCTTTACCTCGACAAGCGCTCCGAAACCCTTAAAGTGCTTCAGCAGGCACGCAACGAGGCGCACCGATTTGGAATTACCCACCACCGGGCACGCCGAAGCAAGTCAGGCCTGAGCAGCGTCCTGGATGGAATCCCTGGGGTCGGCCCCGCCACCGTGCAGGTGCTGCTCGACACCTTTAAGTCGGTGGCCGGAATTCGAAAGTCTAAACCCGAAGCTTTGGTCGCCGCGGTCGGAGCCAAGAAGGCTGACGCGATCCGGTTGGCGCTGGGAACAAGTAGCTAGTTACTGGTAACTAGTTTGCCGTCTTCGAGCTGAAACAGGACTTCGGCGCGGTTGATCACTCGCGGATCGTGCGTGCTAAAGAGAAAGGTCGTTCCCTCTTTTTGATTGAGCTCGCGCATGATTTCGAGCAGCCTGTCGGTGCTCTTGGAATCCAGGTTGGCGGTGGGTTCGTCGGCGAGCACGAGCGAGGGACGAGAGGCTAGGGCCCGGGCTACTGCCACGCGCTGCTGCTGCCCCCCAGAGAGCTGGGCGGGCCGTTGAATTTCTTTGCCGCTGAGGCCAACGGCCGACAAAAGTTCGTAGGCGCGGTCTCGCCGAGCCTTGATGCCGAGGCCCTGCAGTTCCATGACAAAGGCGACGTTTTCCCAGGCATTGAGCACCGGCACGAGGTTAAAGGCCTGAAAAACAAATCCGATGCGGTGCAGGCGAAACTCGATCACTTTGCGGTCGCTGAGCCCCGTGATCTCGGTGCCGTCGATCCAAATCCGTCCAGAAGTGACACTGTCGAGTCCGCCGATGGCATTCAGGAGCGTGGTTTTGCCGCAGCCCGAGGGGCCGACCAGCGCCGCGAAGGCTCCGCGCTGAAGTTCCAGCGAAACGCCGCAGACCGCGTGCACCGGGCCGGCAGTGGATTCATAGGTTTTTACTACGTTTTGAACGCTTAAAAGGGCTTGGTTGGTCATAGCACGCGCATGCTTTCAATGGGATTCAGTTTCAGGGCCTTGCGAGCCGGGTAGAGGGACGACAGGAGTCCGAGCACCGCTACAAGAAGCGCCACGGGCAAAAAGTACTCGGGCACCGGCACCGGGTAAATGGTAGACTGAAGGCCAAGTTCCGCCATGCCTTTCTCGACGCCGGATAGGCTTATTCCGGTGCGGCTCGTGACGGCAATGGTGAGGTGGCCGAGCAGCAGGCCCAGAGGCAGCCCGGCAAAACTTAAAAGAAGGGTTTCGAGCACCACGAGCCTAAATACCTTGCGCCGCGTCATGCCGATGGCCATGAGCATTCCGAGTTCGCGGGTGCGCTCGAGGATGGCCATGAGCATGGTATTGAGGATCCCAAAAGCCATCGCAAAGAGTATTACGGCCATAAAGAGCAGGAGGGACTGGGCCAGCACCTCGTCGGCATAGCGCAGGTCGGGGCTAATGCCGCGCCAGGTGCGCAGGACGCTTGAACCGGGATTTACCACTGCGGCAGTCAATTCGCCGACCGTTTGGTCGAGGGAATCCAGGTTCCGCACCCTAAAGTGAATTTGGTGCGCAACCATGGGCTGGCCAAGGGAGTCGGCAGTACCAAGCAGTTCAGGAGCCAGCTCGGCAATGGGCACATAGACCTGAATTCCTTCCACTAGGTTGCTGATTCCGTCGTAAATCCCGCTGACTTGGTAGAGGCTGCTGTGGATTTCGCCCCTTAAATCTTGAAAGGTCAGCACTACCCGGTCGCCAAGGCCAACTCCTAGCTGGTCGGCCAGCTTGAGTCCCAAGGTGATGCCTGTGGAGTCAAAACTACCCTCGTGCATGCGGCGCGGGGCCTTAAAAACCTGGGCTTCACGCTCGGGGTCAACGGCCAGCACCTGCACGGGTGCGGAGGCTGCGCCGGACTGCATCACCGCAGTGATTAAGAGCCGCTCGGACCAGGATTCCACCTCGGGGTGGGCGTCGAGTGCGGACGTCCATGCTTGGGGATCCGCGATGAGCGCCTGAACTTCTTGGTTCTCGATAAAGGTCGAGTCGGTAATCTGGGCGTGGCCTATGTAGTCGTCGAGGGCATTGGCCGTGCGGGTATCGTTAACCCCCTGAGCCAGGCCCATCATAAAAATGCCAGCCCAAACCCCAAGGGCCATGGCGCCGACGACCACTCCGCTGCGCCAGGGACTGCGCCAGATGTTGCGCCATGCCATGGAGAGAAGCAGGCTCATCGGTGTACGGGACTGGTTTTAAACACCGTCCGCAGGGGCCAGGCCGCCGCAGCAAGGGTTATGAGTACAATGATTCCGGCATGGGTGAACGATATGGACCAGTCTAAGCTTGGCGGCAGAATGGCTTCCCAGCCCTGCTGTTCAATGGCTGCCGCAACGTCCCCCCAAAGGCGCAAGGGGTAGCGCTCCAAAATCAAAACGGCAATCCGCCCGGCCAGAATGCCCGTTGCGGCTCCGGCGAGGCTGAGCAGTAGCACTTCGATAAAAACCGTCCCGGCGAGCAAGCTGCGCCTCATGCCCATGGCCAGCTGCATGGCAAATTCGCGCCGCCGCTCGTTGGCAAGCATAATCATGGTGCCGAGCAAGCCAAATCCGATGACTACATAAAGAATGAAAAGTATGACCCTGCCCCCCGTAGTGTCGGCCTGAATGGTTTGAATGAGCTCGGGCATGCGGGTTTGCCAACTCAAAAAGTGGGCCCCGTCGAGCGGATGCCGCGCGCCCAGCTCCGCGCTGGGGTCTTGGTAAATTTCCCTGCGTTGGGGCGTGACCTGCACGTAGCTCCACATGCCGTAGGCTCCCGAGAAATCCTGGGCGTCTTCAAGCTTAAGGATTGCGCTGCGTTTCTCCAACTCGGGATTGCCCATATGGAGGGTTCCGGCAAGAATCCAAGAGGCTCCGGCCACGCTCCCTTGAAAGCCCTGACCCATGGCAACCAGGCTGTCGCCAGGCTCAACCTGAAGCTGTTCTGCGAGGCGCTTGCCCAGCCAAACCGAGCCGGGGCCTGATTCCCAGGATCCGCTGGCCAACCGAGATTGCCAAAGTCTCGACTGCGCCTCCTCAGGGCTCAAGCCGATCCATTGAGCTACCCCGCTGCGGTCTCCGACGCTCAGCAGTCCAAATCCCTGAATTCGAGGGTAGGCACTGGCCACTTCGGGGTCTTGGCGAAGCTTTTCTAGCCATTGTTGGTCTTCATACAGGGAGTAGTCTAGGTTTTGGCTTGGCCAGTATGCCGTGTCGCTCACCTGCACGTAACCGCTCATGCTCCCAACCACGGTAGATACCATGTGGCCGTACACGCCCAGCTGAAGCGAACGCAAAATGATGGCAAAAAACAGGGCAAAAGAGATTGCCGCTCCCGTAATTAAGCTGCGTCGGCGGTTGCGGCCTAAATTCCTAAAGGCTAGGCGAGCGGCCAGCCCTAGCTCGCTTTGACGGGCAAAGAGCTTGGGTCGATTCACGGCTCCGTTTGCTCCAGGCGTTCTGGGGTAAACCAGGCAGGACTCAGCTGCGGTTGCCTTTTGTAGTTTTTGATGGTCATCACGGTGCTTTGCTTGCCGCCAAGGGTGCTGAACTGAAGCTTGACCGGCATGTAAATTCCGTCCATTCGCGCGAATTCGAGGGCATCCATTCGCTGAATTTCACCACTTCGGTTGCTTTGAAAACTCAGGCGGACCCATCCCTTATCTCCCGTGTGCACCCATGCGACCACTGCGTCGGCCGCCACGGGAATTCCTGGCTTGGGGCTGCATTTAATTTTGTGGCAGAGAAGTCCATTCACGGTCTCGGTTCCGAGGTATTGATGGCTGAAGTCCTTGGCAAGCGATGCCTGACCAAGAAGGTTGTCGAGGGAGGCGTCCGTACCCATGAAGCCCCCTGCCATCAGCATGCTTTGAGGCAGCTTGACCACCTTGCCGCTGCGCGGAACGTAGCTGTACATCTGCTTGTCGGCCCGAAGGTATCGGGTGCCGCGGTCGCGTTCTGGTCCGGTAATCACAATTAATGCGTACTTATTGCCGTGGTTCCAGGTTTTGAGCTCCAGCTCACGGGTGTAGCGCGCCCGCTTGGCCGTCATCGAAAGTTCGCTGTAGCTCGAGGCTCCGATGGCATTTTTCTCCGCTTTGGACAGGATTTCGCCTGCATTTTGGCCCAGTATCTTGGTGCCCGATGCCAATAGTAAAAAAACGAGCAGTCGCAAGGCAGTATTCTTCATGAGTAATAGTCGAACAAGGTCGCGTCAAATCGGTTCACAATCTGCACTAGGGAGGTTGTATTTTTGCTAAATACTGCATAGCCCTGAGCCCCCATTCGGCACAATGCTTGCTGAGAAAGCACTAAACCATAAATTCTAAAGCGATGTACCCCGAAGACCTAATTGCCCCCATGCGCGCCGAACTCACCAATGCTGGATTCGAAGAATTTCGCGACGCAGAGGAGATGAAGGCTGCGATTCACGGCGAAGGCACCACCCTAGTTGTCATTAATTCGGTTTGCGGATGCGCCGCAGGTTCTTGCCGCCCTGGAGTGCGCATGGCCCTGTCAAGCCCAGGGGCCAAGCCAACTCGCGCGGTCACTGCTTTTGCCGGGAACGACAAGTCTTCGGTAGACATGGCTCGCGGTTTAATGATGCCCTTCCCCCCGTCTTCGCCATCCATTGCCCTGTTTAAAGACGGCGAGCTTGTGCACATGATTGAGCGCCATCATATTGAAGGCCGATCTGCCCAAGCCCTTGCCACTAATTTGACGGCAGCGTTCGAGGAGTTTTGCAGCTGATTCCACAGCCTACTGCGTCCGTTGAGGACCCAATTTTATCTTTCTCGTTTTAGGGTGTAATCCGTACACTTAATTGCATTTTTTAGTACATTGCGGTAACCTAACGTTAACCCGTAATGATGAATTCGCTTAAATTTTTGCTGGCCTTGGCCATTTCCCTCGGATCAGTTTCCGTCTGGGCGCAGGGCCAAGTTTCTGGTTTGGTCCGGGATGCCGAGGGCAACCCACTCCCTTCTGCCGTGGTTAAAGAATCCTCTTCAGGCAGCACGGCGGTAGCCGACGCCAGCGGACGCTACAGCATTATGGTGCCCGCCAAGTCAGCCACACTTACGGCGGCCCTCTTGGGCTACGTCAGTCTTAAAAAAACGGTTCAGGTTGCCGGCAGCGCAACCCTCAACTTCACCCTAGAAGAATCCGCGGAACAGCTGGACGAGGTAGTCATTGTAGGCTACGGTTCCACCACGGCACGGGACCTAACGGGTTCGCTCGTGAGCGTGAAGTCTAAGTCCTTTCAAAAGGGTGCATTTTCAAGCCCTGCCCAATTAATTGTCGGTAAAACGCCGGGTGTTCGAATTACGGCAGGGTCTGGTCGCCCAGGCGAAGGTGCGCGGATTCGCATTCGAGGCGGATCCTCGATCAACGCGAGCAACGACCCGCTTATCGTTATCGACGGACTGCCCTCAGAGGGCCTGGGTCTTATTAACCCCAACGACATCGAGAGCTTCACGGTGCTCAAGGACGCCTCGGCCACGGCCATTTATGGTTCGCGTGCGGCCAACGGGGTAATATTGGTCACGACCAAAAAAGGCCTGAAGGACGCCCCATTGAAGGTGGAATTGAGTGCCGTAAGCTCGGTGAGGTCCAATCGCAACCGCATGGACGTGCTCACGACAGAAGAGTTTGTTTCTGCCATTAATGAATATGGCTCGAACAACCAGCGCAAGCGCCTCGCCGGGGCCAAGGGCTACTACCAAGTTGGCGGCACGGGCGACGTAATGATTGCCACCGATTCCCTGCCCACCAACACCCAATGGCAAGACCAAATCTACCAGCGCGGAATGGCTCAAGACATTAACGTGGCCCTGAGTGGCGGCGTCAAGGGCCTCCCGTATCGCTTGGGTATTGGATACTATTCCGAGACGGGCGTGCTAAAAACGTCGGCATTGGACCGCTACAGCGTGACCCTGAATGCTTCGCCAAAAATCACGCGAAACCTCACGGCCAACGTGAGCGCCAAGGCCTACCGCGCCTACAACCAGTTCGCAAACCAGGGAGCCATTGGCTCTGCGGTATGGTTTGACCCCACCCGCGAGGTGCTGTCGGGAGATTCATCGAAGTACGGCGGCTATTTTGAGTGGGGCTTGCCCAACGGCGCCCTGAGCAACCTCTCGCCCCGCAATCCGGTTGGCCTGCTTAATTTGCGCGACGACCGCGGAACGAACGACCGTTTTATCGGCAATGTGCTCTTTGACTTTAAACCCCTTAGCGAGACCGACCTTCACCTTTTTGTGAATTTGGGAGGCGACTTTGGTTTAAACAAGGGAACCGTGGTGGTTCCTGACTTCGCGGCCATGAGTTTTGTAAACCGCGGCGAGAACAACCGCTACCTAAATACCCGAGGCAACCAGCTTTTGGAGACCTACTTCAACTACAAAAAAGATCTTAATAAAGGTAAAATAAAGACCGACTGGACCGGCGGTTACTCCTTTCAAAAGTGGCGCTCTTATGCAGAGAACCTTCCAAGCCTTCGGTTTAACGGCGACACCCTTTCTCCTGCAAATCCCGTCCCCTATGATGTGGACAACGCACTCATGTCGTTTTTTGGCCGCAGCAACATCAATATTTTGGGCAAATACTTGATTACGGCCTCGCTGCGTTCCGACGGTTCCAGCCGATTCTCTCCAGAGAGCCGTTGGGGCTTGTTCCCCTCGGTTGCCTTAGGCTGGAACGTGCTCGAAGAGGAGGCTTTTAAGGCCATTAAGGGCTCGGTTTCTTCGCTAAAAGTCCGCGCTAGTATCGGTGTTACCGGGCAACAGGACATTTTTAACGACTATGGCTACATTGCCAACTACGCCTACGGAACAGGCACCGCTCAGTACCAGTTTGGCAGTAATTTTTATGACGTGCTTCGCCCTGATGCCTACGACTACTTCTTGGAGTGGGAGAAGACGCGCACGACCAACCTTGGACTGGACTTTGGCCTGCTTAAAAACCGCGTGACCGCGAGCGTCGATCTGTATGAGAAGTATACCTACGACCTGCTCGGCGTAATTCCGGTGGCGGCCGGCACCAACTTCTCGAATCTGGTTTTGACCAATGTGGGCGCCATGACCAACCGCGGGGCAGAGCTGAATTTGAATCTTGTGGCCGTCGATACCGAGAATGCGAGTTTAGAATTCGGCATCAATGGTGCAATTAACCGCAACAGGATTGATAAGCTTACCCGCGTAGTGGACTCTACTTCTAAGGGAATACGCGTCGGTGGCATTAATGGGGGCGTGGGCAACACCATTCAGATTCATCAGGTAGGTCACCCCATGTTCACCTTCTACACCTACGAGCACCGCTACGACGTGAATGGCAAGATCATTGAGCGCAACGGCAAGATCGATCGCTTTGACCCCAGCGCCGACGAGAATGCCAACGGTAAAATTGACGACGTCGAGGCCTACGTGGATCAAAATGGAGACGGAATCATTAATTCTGACGACCTCGTGTACAACGACGCGCAGCCCGAACCCATTCAGACTTTGGGCTTCACCACGACCTGGAGGTACAAAAAGTGGAGCGGCGGCATGACATGGCGCGGTGAGTTTGGCCACTACATCTACAACAACAACAATTCGCTTCACGGCAACCTGTTCTCGGTCGGGGGCTCGTTCCCGCACCTCAACAACATGTCGCGCGATTTCTTGAATACGGAATTCATGTTCAACACTACCGAGCAGCTGATGTCGAACTACTTTTTGGAGCGAGCGGACTACCTGCGATTGGACAACCTTTACCTGTCGTACGACTTGGGTAATATTGGCCAAGGCAAGTACCCAGCAAGCATTAATTTCTCGGTGCAAAACGCCTTGGTCTTCACCCGATACTCGGGTCTTGACCCCGAGCTTGCCGGAGGAATCGACAACTTGATCTTCCCGCGTCCACGGGTATTTAACCTGCAATTGAACGTAACTCTTTAAGCCAAGACGACCATGAAGTTTGCACAATCCCTTGCCCTTGCCGCCGGTGTTTCGATTCTGGTAGCGTCCTGCGCCGACGACTTAAACCTTTCTCCCAAGTATGGCTTGACGGCGGAACAGGTGTACAGCGACCCCAACAACTACGCCAACGTTCTTGCTAAAATTTATGCTGGGCTGTCGATTTCTGGCAACAACGGCCCTGCCGGCATGCCCGACATTGGCGGAATTGACGAGGGCTTCTCTCAGTACGTGCGCGTCATGTGGAACCTGCAGCAGCTGCCCACCGACGAGTCGATTTGCGGATGGGCCGACCCGGGTATCCCTGAGCTCAATTCCATGGATTGGAACGACAATTCGCCTTTTGTCAGCGCGATGTACTACCGCATCTACTACCAAATAAGCCTGGCCAATGAGTTCATTCGCTATTCGAGTGAAGACTACTTGACCACCAAGGATTTTACCGAGGCCGATAAATTGGCGATTCGCAAAATGAATGCGGAGGCTCGATACCTGCGGGCCTTGAGCTACTACCATGCCTTGGATCTTTTTGGAAACGTTCCTTTTGCTG
Source organism: Bacteroidota bacterium (assembly GCA_041192685.1). Taxonomy (GTDB): domain Bacteria; phylum Bacteroidota; class Bacteroidia; order Flavobacteriales; family Schleiferiaceae; genus TMED14. The sequence continues at coordinate 8,921 of JBEEMM010000037.1, forward strand.
ACGAAAGCGTGCGCCCCGGTTCAGAGCCGCCCCAGCAGATCATGCGCCCTGACCTCTTTAACTGGATCATGGACGAACTGAATGCCATCGAACCAACCTTAGCCGCTCCTCGCACGGACGAATACGGTCGTGCAGACCAAGGTGCCCTCTGGGCACTCCGCGCCAAAATGAATTTAAATGCCGAGGTGTACACCGGCACCGCCCGTTGGACCCAAACCATGGAGGATTGCCAGCGCATCATTGACGCGGGCTACGGTCTGGAGACAGACTACGGATACAACTTCATGGCCGACAACCACCTGTCGCCAGAGATGATTTTTGTGGCGACGTTTGACGGCAACCGCACCCGTACCTATGGAGGTACCACCTTCTTGGTTCACTCGCACATGGGCGGATCGATGAACCAGTCCGATTTTGGCACAACCTCGGGTTGGCAGGGCAACCGCGGAACTTTTAACTGGTCCAATAAGTTCACGCTGCCCGGCGACCACCGCAGCGATTACCTCTATACGGATGGGCAAGAGGACACGATTACGGATGTAGGGACCTTTACTCAGGGTATTGGCATCACCAAATGGAGGAACATCAACCGCGACAGCAGCGCTGGGGTGGAGCCCGGAACCTTTGTGGACATTGACTTCCCAATGTTCCGTTTGGCGGACTTTCACCTCATGTATGCCGAAGCCGCAGTCCGCAGCGGAAGCAATGTGGCCTCCGGCGTGAATTACTTCAACCTTGTCCGCGCGCGCGCATTGGGCAACAGCAGCCAAAACGTGACGTCGTTGACTTTAGACGAAATCCTTGACGAACGCGGCCGCGAACTCTATACGGAAGGACACCGTCGCCAGGACTTGATTCGCTTTGGTAAGTTTACCACAGGCAGCTACCTCTGGCAGTTTAAGGGCGGCGAGCAATTTGGCGCTGCCGTGGGCAGTCACCTCAACCTTTACCCCTTACCGGGCGCTGACCTCAACGCGAACACAAACCTGGAGCAAAACCCGGGCTATTAATCAACACCAATTTTTAATTTTTATGAAAAAAACCCTTACTCTTGCTGCAGCTCTCGTTGCTAGTGCTGCTTTTGCTCAGGTTTCTGTGACCTACAAGGTCGACATCACCGACTACCTAGGAGGTGGAGCTACGCTAGGCGCTGCCGGAATGCGTATTGGTGGCAATTTTGCCGCTCAAACCGCTACTAATGGCACTAACGCTATGGTGGATTGGTCTCCGTCAAACCAGTACTCTGGAATGACCGACGAGGGAAGCAACATCTGGGCGATTACGGTAACCTACCCTTCAACTGCGGTTGGTGCTACCCAGCTTTTCAAGTTTGTCAACAACGATTGGGGAACCAACGAGGGCGGAACTGGATCGATGATTGCTACCGACAGCTGCGGTTTGGATGACGGCGGCGGTAACATCAACCGTACTCTGGTTGTGCCTGCTGCCAATGCTGCCTTCTTGTTCTGCTACGACAAGTGCTTTCAGTGCGACGGAACGTCTCCTGCACTGTCTTCAGCGGAGCTTTCAGCTACGGAACTCACTATGTCTCCCAACCCGACCAGCGGATCGGTTAGCATTGACTTCAGCGCGCGCGCTGCAGGTACTGCAACCATCAACGTGATGAGCCTTCTTGGCCAGTCTGTTATGGTTCTGAACTCTGCGGTTGAGGCTGGTGCAAACAGCATCAAGGCTGATTTGAATGTTGCCAACGGAACCTACTTCGTTGAAGTGGTTGTTGACGGCATGAAGAGCGTGAAGCGCGTTGTGGTAAGCCACTAATTCGCTTTAGTTTTTAACGAAGGAGCCCTCCGAATCGGGGGGCTTTTTCTTTTCATGCAACGACTATTAATTATTTGGTTTTTTGCGGCCACGGGGGCTGCAGCGCAAACTCTTCGGGTTGATCCGCCCCATTGGTGGGTGGGAACCTCCGTCAACCGAATAGAGCTGCTGGTTTCGTCGGATTCGGAGATTCAAAAAGTTCAGGTTCAGGGTCCAGGAATAGTCATGCTCTCGGACGAGCCTGCGGCTAATCCGCGCTACCGTTATGTGACGGTGGAGGTTCAGCCCAACGCGAGGCCGGCCAAGGTGGCTCTGGTGATGAAGTCGGCTAGGGGCAAGGTCCGCACCGAATGGGAGCTCAAGGCTCGCCGAACGCGAACGGCGGCTCCTGGATTGACCCAGCGCGACCTTATGTACCTGCTTACGCCAGACCGATTTGCCAACGCAGACGCGGGCAATGACGATGTCGCAGGAATGGCAGAGCGCGGAGTAGACCGCCAGAAGGCCTATGCGAGGCACGGGGGCGACCTTGCCGGGATGACGGCCCAACTGGACTACCTCAAGTCACTGGGCGTGACGGCGGTTTGGCCTATGCCCCTGCTGGAGAACAACATGCCTATGGCAAGCTACCACGGCTATGCGATTACGGACCACTACCGCATCGACCCGCGCTACGGGAGCCACAAGGACTACCTGGTTTGGGCCGATGGCCTGCATGCTCGCGAAATGAAGGCGGTTAAAGACATGGTATTTAACCATGTGGGGACTGGGCACTACCTCTACCAAAGCCCGCCGGACTCCAGCTGGTTCAATGCATGGCCCTCGGCGCCGGCTACCGATCTTCGGGCCAAGGCCCGCGGAGAAGAGCGACCTGCCTTTACTTCGATTCACCGGTACCAGACCTTGTTTGATCCCTATGCATCGTCCTACGACCGCGAGCGGCAGATGGACGGTTGGTTTGTGGGTTCCATGCCTGATGTCAACGGACGCGACCCGCACTGCGCCCGCTACCTGATTCAAAACAGCCTCTGGTGGATCGAGGAGGCCCAGCTCGATGCGTTCCGCGTGGATACTTGGCTTTACCCCGACCAGCCTTTTTTGCGCCAATGGATGGCCGAAGTCAAGGCCTTTGAGCCGCAGTTTTATGTATTTAGTGAGTCTTGGGTGCACAGTGCGCATGCCCAGGCTTTTTACCTTGAGACGCATCCGGACCTTACGGGTGCTGCTGACTTCCCGATGTACTGGGGACTCAAAAAGGCGGTGGAGCGGCCGAGCGGATGGAACGAGGGCATGGCCGACGTCTACAACGCCTTGGCGGCCGATTACCTCTATGGCTTTGATCGTGCGGGCGATCATCTGGTCACCTTTCTAGACAACCACGACGAGGGGCGCTTCTTTGGCAAGGTG
>JBEEMM010000038.1:0-10690 GCA_041192685.1 Bacteroidota bacterium
GCGACGCACCTCGTGAACCATCTCCATGGCAGCCTTACCCACCGCACTAATGGCAAGCGAGCTAAAGAAGAACGGAATCATTGCCCCTACAAAAAGCATTGCCAAAACGTCGGCCTTGTAGATGTCGATGCCGTCAATGCCTGCCAAGCCTACGTAGGCGGCAAAAAGAGCCAAAGCAGTCAAAGCCGCCGAGGCAATAGCAAAGCCCTTACCGGTTGCGGCAGTAGTATTGCCCACGGCGTCAAGATTGTCGGTGCGCTCGCGAACCTCGCTCGGCAAATGACTCATCTCGGCGATTCCGCCGGCGTTGTCCGCAATGGGACCAAAAGCGTCAATAGCCAACTGCATTGCCGTGGTAGACATCATGCCTGCCGCTGCAATGGCTACCCCATAAAGCCCAGCAAGCGCAAAAGAACCATAGATCCCAGCGGCCAAAATAAGAATGGGCAGAACCGTTGACTCCATGCCCACGGCGAGTCCACCGATGACGTTGGTTCCGTGCCCCGTGCCCGACCGCTGCACGATGCTGTCCACGGGTCGGCGACCTATTGAGGTATAGTATTCCGTGACAAGGCTCATGAGCGTGCCCACGACCAAACCAAGGATGATGCTCCAAAACACATTCATGCTCGTGATCGTAAAGGCAGCAGTTCCGTTGCGCTCGAAGACCATGGTCTCGGGGAGCATCCACTGGATTACAAAGTAGGACGATACCGCAGAGAGAACCATGGAACTCCAGTTGCCCAGATTCAGCGCATTCATGACGCTGCTGGTTTCGCTCTTAATGCGCACAAAGAAGGTTCCGATAATAGAAAAGACGATGCCCAAACCCGCGATGACCATGGGAAGTAAAATTGGAGCATTACCGCCGTAGTTGTCAATACTGACTACCTCGCGGCCCAAAACCATAGTAGCGAGCATTGTAGCTACATAAGAGCCAAAGAGGTCGGCGCCCATTCCGGCTACGTCGCCCACGTTGTCGCCTACGTTGTCGGCGATGGTAGCAGGGTTGCGCGGATCGTCCTCTGGGATTCCTGCCTCTACCTTGCCCACGAGGTCAGCGCCTACGTCGGCGGCCTTCGTGTAGATTCCACCTCCAACTCGCGCAAAAAGTGCAATAGACTCCGCACCAAGAGAGAAGCCCGCAAGCACCTCTAAGGCCTGGGCCATATTGTCGTACATGCCGGTAAACACGATGTAGAGGGTGCCCAGTCCTAAAACGGCAAGACCCGCAACACCCAGTCCCATTACAGTACCGCCAGTGAAGGAAACCTTAAGCGCCTGAGCCAGCGAGGTGCGGGCAGCCTGAGTAGTGCGCACGTTGGCCTTAGTGGCGATGTTCATACCAATCCAACCGGCGAAGGCACTAAAAACGGCGCCAATTACAAAGGCGACGGCGATAACCCAGTCGGTGTGTGCGGCAACGGCCTCAAGCTCTGCAGACCAGGCAAGTAGAACCCCTGCGATGACCACAAAAATTCCGAGAACACGCCACTCCGCGCGCAAAAAAGCCTGTGCGCCGCGGGCAATGTAGCCAGCGAGCTCGACCATGTTGGCGTCTCCTGGATCCTGCTTGCCGACCCAAATGGCCTTAAAAATCATGACCACAAGGCCTAAAATGCCAAGAACGGGAATGAGGTACTGAATGTCCATAAAAAAGCTTAGTTGACTAAGGTGAATTGGTTGGTGTAACTTCTACTAAAAGGGGCGCGAAGATAATGAGAAACGAGTAACTAGTTGTTAGCTACTTGTTCACGTAGAGGACTTCGCGAACCGCCTTGATAACCTTAGCCGGGTTGGGCAAAAAGGCCTCCATCAAGGTAGGCGCATAGGCAGCCGGCGTATCGGACGTAGTAATGCGAATGATCGGAGCGTCGAGGTAGTCAAAAGCGCGCTTCTGAACCATATAGCTAATCTCGGTGCTGATGCTTCCTAGGGGCCAAGCCTCTTCGACGCATACTAAACGGTTGGTCTTTTTCACCGACTCAATCACCGTGTCGTAGTCAATCGGACGCACCGTGCGCAGGTCGATAACCTCGCAGCTGATGCCCTCCTTGGCCAGTTCGTCGGCCGCCGCAAAAACGACCTTCATGATTTTACCAAAAGAAACAATCGTCACGTCGGTACCGGCGCGCTTCACGTCAGCTTTGCCAATGGGCAGCACAAAATCACCCTCGGGTACTTCGCCCTTATCGCCATACATCTGCTCGGACTCCATAAAAATAACCGGATTCTCGTCGCGAATTGCGGCCTTTAGTAGGCCTTTGGCGTCGTAGACATTGGACGGAACCACTACCTTGAGGCCCGGACAGTTGGCGTACCAGCTCTCAAATGCCTGAGAGTGGGTAGCTCCAAGCTGGCCAGCGCTGGCGGTTGGACCCCTAAAAACGATGGGGATGGTGAATTGACCGGCCGACATTTGGTGCATTTTGGCCGCATTATTTATGATTTGATCAATGGCCACCATCGAGAAGTTAAAGGTCATGAACTCGATGATTGGGCGAAGGCCGTTCATGGCTGCCCCAACACCGATTCCGGTAAAGCCGAGTTCGGCAATAGGCGTGTCTATGATGCGCTTGGCTCCAAACTCTTCGAGCATGCCTTTGGAGGCCTTGTAGGCGCCATTGTACTCGGCCACTTCTTCGCCCATCAGAAAGATGCGTTCGTCTCGGCGCATTTCTTCGCTCATTGCCTCGGCAATAGCCTCGCGGAATTGAATCGTTCGCATTCGTTTATCGTTGTTTAAGGACCGCAAAAATACGGCTTCTGACCTTAAATTTGCTTACCGATTGGGCTACAAGCCGCCCCGGAATTACTTAAGTATGAAGATTCTCGTTTGCATCAGCCACGTTCCCGATACCACGGCTAAAATTCAGTTCACGGCAGACGCTAGCGCGCTGGATGCCAATGGGGTGCAGTTTGTAATTAATCCCTACGATGAGTTTGGCCTTACCCGCGCCCTTCAGCTCAATGAGCAGTTGGGCGGAACGGTCACGGCCGTGACCGTAGGCGACGCCTCGGTCGAGCCCACGCTCCGCAAGGCGCTCGCCATCGGCGCGCACGACGCGGTCCGCGTCGACGCCCTTGCATTGGACCCCATTCAAGTGGCGCGCGAACTATCCGCCGTCGCCCTTGCCGGAGCCTACGACCTCATCATTTGCGGCCAAGAATCCATAGACTACAACGGCGGAATCGTTCCCGCCGCCCTGGCCGAAATCCTCGGATGGCCGGTCGTCAGCCCCTGCATCGGCATTGACCCCGCTGGCGGTCGAGCCAAAGCCACCCGCGAGATCGACGGAGGCAAAGAAATTCTTGACCTCGCACTGCCCGCCGTGCTGGGCGCCAAAAAAGGACTCGTCGAAGAATCCGAACTGCGAATCCCCAACATGCGCGGCATCATGTCGGCACGCACCAAGCCCCTGGTAGTTACCGCGCCCCAGGGTGCAAACCCAGGGTCCGCATCGGTATCGTTCACCAAGCCAGCCGGCAAGTCCGCCGTGCAAATGATCGATGCCCAAGACCTCGATACCCTGGTTCAAAAACTTCACGAAGAAGCCAAAGTCATCTAACCAGTAACCAGCAACTAGCAACCCGCATTATGATTTTAGTTTTTGCCGAAACCTGGAACGGTCAGTTCAAAAAGTCCACCTTCGAAGCCGTTCAGTACGCCTCGGCCTGCGCCAAGGCCCAAGGAACCCAAGCCCTTGCCGTAGTTATCGGGCCCGCGTCGGCTCCCGTAGAATCCCTCGGCGCCCACGGCGCAGACAAAGTACTGCACCTCCACGGCCCCGAGCAGTTTGAAACCGCCCAGTACGCGGCCCTGCTCGCGGGAGTCGCCCAAGAACTCAACTCCAGCCTCATCGTGGTGAGCGGAACCGCCAACGGACGAGCCCTAATGGGTGCCCTAAGCGTTCGCGCCGAAGCAAGCGCCATCAGCAACGTAACGGCCCTGCCCCTGTCCTACAGCCCCCTGCGGGTGGTTCGCGGCGCCTTCTCGTCTAAGGGAATCGAAACCTGCGAAAGCCGCCTCCCGCGTAGTGTTATTGGCCTCATCCCCAACGCAATAGGCCTAAAAGACAGCAGCGACAGCGACGCAGCTTTTGAAGACCGCAGTGCCAGCGAGACCGCGAGAGCCACCGTGCTGGAGCAGCAGCTTGCCAGCGGCAGCATCTCATTGCCCGAAGCCGACCGAGTGGTTTCTGCCGGCCGAGGAATGAAATCGCCAGAAAATTGGGGCATGATCGAAGAACTCGCCAAAACGTTGGGCGCAGCAACCGCCTGCTCCAAACCCGTAAGCGACATAGGATGGCGACCCCACCGCGAGCACGTAGGCCAAACTGGAATTCAGGTAAATCCACAGCTCTACATCGCCATTGGAATTTCGGGCGCCATTCAGCACCTCGCAGGGGTGAGCAGCTCCAAAACCATTGTCGTAATCAACAGCGATCCCGAGGCTCCCTTCTTTAAAGCCGCAGACTACGGAATCGTAGGCGATGCCTTTGACGTGGTTCCGCGCTTGACGGCCGCAATCCAAAAATACCTGAACTAAGACCGTGTCGGGAGCGCTTATTACCCTAACGGTCAAGGGACTAACCTACAGCGAGCGCCCCACAGGGGCCTATGCCTTGCTGCTCGAGTCCGAGGTAGACAAGCGCCGCCTTCCCATTGTCATTGGGGCTTTTGAAGCCCAGGCCATTGCCATCGCGCTCGACAAAATGTCTGCGCCGCCGCGGCCCATGACCCACGATCTTTTTGCCCAATCGCTTATTGCTCACGGAATCACGCTCGAGCGGGTGGTCGTACACGCCCTCATTGACGGAGTGTTTTATGCCCAGCTGCACTTTGAGGGCGGCAAGGTCTTGGACGCCCGTCCCTCAGACGCCGTGGCCCTGGCCGTAAGGCTTGATTGCCCCATTTTTGCCACCGACGAGGTCATGGTTCAGGCCGGAATCGAGGGCGAACAGGGACCCCAACCCAAAATGCCGAAGGCTCCGCGCTCGAAATCGTCGGCCGCCGGCGAATCAAAAACGGCCTCCAAATCCGACGACCCCGCCCTTGCCCGCGCAAGCCGCGAAGAACTCGAGGCCATGCAGGAACACGCCCTGAGCAACGAAGACTACGAGATGGCGGCGCGAATCCGCGACGAACTAAACCAACGGGGCTAGGTTTTACGCTAACTTGGCGGCCACTTAACCCCTAAATCCCGGCTTTACCCTTGGATTACTACCTACGCGTCCTGGCAGGACTTAGCCTTGTTGTCGGCATTCTCACCCTCGCGAGTTCCAACCGCCGAGCCATTGACTGGGTATTGGTTGGCAAGGGCATCCTGCTGCAGCTCGCCCTTGCGGTGGCCATCCTTCACCTGTCTTGGGTTTCATCCCTATTTGACTCCGTCGGGCGTGGCTTTGTGGCCCTGCTGGGTTTCACCCGCGAAGGCAGCCTCTTTCTCTTTGGCGACCTGGTGGGTCGCGTCGACACCTTTGGCTACCTCTTTGCCTTTCAGGTGCTCCCGACCATCATCTTCTTTAGTGCCATCACCTCGCTGCTCTTTCATTTCGGAATCCTGCAGCGCATCGTAGGAGGATTTGCCTGGATCATGAAGCGCAGCCTCAAACTCTCAGGGGCAGAAACCCTTGCTGCCGCCGCCAACGTCTTCGTGGGCCAAACCGAGGCTCCCTTGCTCATCAAACCCTACATCTCCAGCATGACCCGTTCGGAGCTCATGGCCCTGATGGTTGGAGGTATGGCTACCCTCGCGGGCGCCGTACTGGCCGCATACATCGGGTATTTGGGCGGAACCGACCCCGAGCGCCAAGCCTTCTTTGCGCGCCACCTGCTCACCGCCTCGGTAATGAATGCGCCCGCCTCGCTCTGGATCGCCAAAATCCTGGTCCCCCAGACCGAGCCCGTGGTAGACATTGCTAGCATTAAAGTCGAACGCAAGGGCAATTGGCTCGAAGCCATCGCCAACGGCACCACCGACGGCCTAAAAATGTCGGTAAACGTGGGGGTTATGCTTCTGGTTTTTACCGCACTCATCGCGCTGTTCAACGGCATTTTGTCGGACGGTCTCGGCGCCTGGACTGGCCTCAACGACCTTGTGGCTACCTGGTCGGGCGGTCGCTACACCGAACTCAACCTGCAGGCCATCTTCGGCATGCTCCTGGGGCCCTTCACCTGGCTCATGGGCGTGCCCTGGGCCGAGGCTCCGCTGGTGGGGCAGCTTCTGGGCGAAAAAACCGTGCTCAACGAATTCTACGCCTACGTAACCATGGGTCAAATGATTGAAGGCGGAACCCTCGTCAGCGAGCGCGCCCAAACCCTTGCGGTCTACATACTGTGTGGATTTGCCAACTTCGCCTCCATCGGAATCCAAATCGGCGGCATAGGGACCCTAGCGCCCGACCGGCGCAAAGACCTCTCTGAGCTGGGCTTCAAAGCTGTTTTGGGCGGAACCGCGGCGTCCCTTACCACCGCGACTTTGGTCGCCTTCCTTCTGTAACGAGTAACTAGCAGCTAGCTGCCAGTAACTAGCTACTAGCTACTAGTTGCCAGTAACTGGTTCGTACCTTTAAGCCATGCGTCAATACCACGAACTCATGGAGCGGGTACTCCGCGAAGGCAGCGACAAATCCGACCGAACCGGGACCGGAACCCGTAGTGTTTTTGGTCACCAAATGCGTTTTGATTTGGCCGAAGGATTCCCAATGATTACTACCAAGAAGCTGCACCTCAAAAGCATACTTCACGAGCTCATTTGGTTCATTTCGGGCGATACCAACATACGCTCCCTCTGCCAAAACGGAGTGCGAATTTGGGACGACTGGCCCTTTGCTACCTATTCGAAGTCGGCTGACTACGACGGAATCGACATGAAGGAGTTCGCCGCGCGCATCGCTGCGGACGCCGATTTTGCCGCCAAGTGGGGTGATTTAGGCCCCGTTTATGGCTTTCAGTGGCGCTTTTGGCCCGGCCCGAACGGCCCGGTGGACCAGCTCCGCGACGTGCTCGAAGGCATCCGCAGCAACCCCGACGGTCGCAGGCACATTGTTTCGGCCTGGAACCCTGGCTATGTTGACCAAATGGCGCTCCCGCCCTGCCATGCCTTCTTTCAGTTCTACGTTGCCGACGGCAAGCTTTCCTGCCAGCTCTACCAGCGTTCCGCCGACATTTTCTTGGGGGTTCCGTTCAACATTGCCTCCTATGCCTTGCTGCTGCACATGATGGCGCAAGACCTCGGCCTCCAAGTCGGCGACTTCGTCCACAGCCTTGGCGACGCCCATATTTATTCCAATCATACGGACCAAGTTCGCCTTCAGCTAAGCCGCGACCTTCGACCCTTGCCCACGCTCAGCCTTAATCCCAGCGTCAAAAGCCTGTTTGACTTTCGCTACGAAGACGTGGAATTGGTCGGATACGATCCGCACCCGCACATCCCCGCTCCGGTCGCCGTCTGATGCTGTACGCCATCGTTGCCCACGATCTAAATCTCGCCATTGGCAGCGGAAACGATTTGCTGTGGCACCTGCCCGACGACCTGAAGTTTTTTAAAGAAAAGACGCGCGGATTCCCAATCATCATGGGCCGCAAGACCTATGATTCGCTGGGGCGACCCTTGCCCGGACGCCGAAATATGGTGGTGACCCGCCAGACCAACTGGTCGGCCGAAGGTGTCGAGGTATTTGCCACGGTCGATGCGGCCATTGCCGCCCTCAAGGGGGCAGACGGATTCATCGTAGGAGGAGGAGAAATCTACCGCCTGGCCCTTCCCCTAGTCGACGTGCTCTACGCCACCGTGGTACATACCCAGATTGAGGGGGCAGACACGTGGTTCCCAGAGTACCTCCATCAATTCACCGAAACCGCCCGCGAAGACCATCCGGCGGACGAACGGCATGCCTACGCGTATTCCTTTGTTCGCCTTCGGGCGAACACGTAACTAGCAGCTAGTTGCTGGTTGCAGCGTTACGCAGACTGCTTAGATAGCTTTTGTAGGACCAGATCCGCCGTCACGTGCACCTTCTGAGGCAGCTCATACATGGCGTCGGTGAGTATGGTTTCGCCAATTCCGCGCAATCCGCGGGCGCCTAGCTTGAATTCAATGGCCTTGTCCACAATGGCGTCCAGGGCCTCATCCTCAATGCTGAACTCGATTCCGTCCAGGGCGAAGAGTCGCTCGTACTGCTTAATCAGCGCATTCTTAGGCTCGGTCAAAATGCGTCGAAGCGCAACCCGATCCAAGGGCTCGAGGTAGGTCAGCACGGGGAGGCGACCAATAAGCTCCGGAATCAGCCCAAAAGCCTTGAGGTCTTGAGGCGCAACGTACTTCAAAAAGGCTCCTTCGTCGACGTCTTTGCGCTGGGTAGTGCCATTAAAACCGACTACCTGGGTGTTAAAGCGTCGAGCAATATGCCGCTGAATTCCGTCGAAGGCTCCGCCTGCAATAAAGAGAATGTTGCGCGTGTCTACCTCTACAAACTTCTGGTCGGGGTGCTTGCGTCCGCCCTTGGGCGCCACATTGACCTTAGTGCCCTCTAAAAGTTTGAGCAGGGCTTGCTGCACGCCTTCCCCAGAAACGTCGCGAGTTATCGAGGGATTGTCGCTTTTGCGGGCGATTTTATCGATCTCGTCGATAAAGACGATTCCGCGCTCTGCCTCCGCAACATTGTAGTCGGCAACCTGAAGCAGGCGCGTCAAAATACTCTCTACGTCTTCGCCCACGTAGCCAGCCTCCGTGAGAACCGTGGCATCCACAATGGCAAAGGGCACCTTGAGCATCCGCGCAATAGTTCGAGCCAGCAAAGTCTTGCCGGTCCCGGTCTCGCCCACCATGATGACGTTGGATTTCTCGAGGTCTTCGTCGCCAACTCCCCCGTGAAGCACCCGCTTGTAGTGGTTGTACACCGCCACCGAGAGAATTTTTTTGGCGTCGTCCTGCCCGATAACGTACTCGTCCAGTCGCGCACGAATCTCCGCGGGCTTGGGCAAATCCAAGAAACCCAATGGGCCCGACTTGTCGTCAGCCTCTTCCTTGAGAATTACGTGAGCCTGTTCAATGCAATTAGAGCAAATTTGCGCATCCAAGCCCGAAACCAGCAAGCCGGCATCGGTCGACGGACGGCCGCAAAAAGAGCATTGGTTGGTATCGGTCATTGGGCCGGAGCTATACTCGTGACTTGCTAATCAGAACCTCGTCAATCATACCGTAAGTTTTGGCCTCCTCAGAGGTCATCCAGTAATCCCGATCGGAGTCGTGCTCTACCTTATCAAACGGCTGACCCGAGTGGTCGGCAATAATTTCATACAGCTCCTTTTTGAGCTTGAGAATCTCCTGAAGCGTGATTTCCATGTCGCTGGCCTGACCCTGAGCCCCGCCCATGGGCTGGTGAATCATAACGCGGCTGTGCTTTAGCGCGGACCTCTTGCCCTTGGCTCCTGCACAAAGCAGCACGGCGCCCATGGAGGCCGCAATTCCGGTACAAATAGTGGCTACGTCGGGCGAAACCACCTGCATGGTGTCGTAGATGCCCAAGCCTGCATACACGCTGCCGCCCGGGCTGTTCATGTAAATCTGAATGTCTTTTTTGGCATCCGCCGACTCCAAGAAGAGGAGCTGAGCCTGTACAATGTTGGCAACTTGATCGTTGATGCCGGTTCCGAGAAAAATAATTCGGTCCATCATAAGACGCGAGAACACGTCCATCTGGGCCACGTTGAGCTGGCGCTCTTCGATAATGTAGGGAGTCAGCGACCCGTCGACGTAGTGCTCGAGGTGCATGCTGCTAATGCCCTTATCGAGCATCGCGTAGCGCTTAAATTCTTTTCCGAAATCCATTGCGGTTAATTACTTCTGATTTTTATTGATTTCTTTGACAAAGTCGGCGTAGGTCGCTTTCACTTCCTTCTTGCCGAAGGCCGAGAGCACAAAGCTCATCAATTTACGCTGCAAAAGCTGTTCCGAATACTGCTCTGCCTGCGCACGTTCTTTCAAAAGATTCATCGCCACCGGGCGCGCTTCTTCAATGCCGATTTCTCGGCCAAACTGACGCATGCGAGTTACTACTTCGGTGCTCACAAAATCCACGAGCTCTTCTTGGTGAATGTGCAGGTGGTTGTCTTTAATGAGCTTGGACTCAATCAACTGCCAGCGCATGGCCTTCTCGGTTTTTGGCCACTGGCTTTCTACTTCGGCCGCATCCAGAGGCTTGTCGCCGGTGCTGGTCATCCACTTTTTTAGAAACTTGGCGGGCAACTTAAACTTAGTCTCCATCAGCTTGTCGGTCGCGGCGTTAAAAAAGTGCTGCTCGGCATCGCGCAAGTAGACCTGAGACAACTCCTCTCGGATCTTATCCCTTAGGCCCGCCTCGTCGGTTACCGCACCTTGGCCAAAGAGCTTGTCAAACATCTCCGCATTGAGTTCTGCGGGCTCAATATGAAAAATTTGCTCCAACTTGAATCGGTAGTAGCCCGTGCTCATGGCACGCTCCTCGGGGCTGTAGCCCAAAACGTGCGCTAAATCAAAGTCCTTCTCGAAGTCGCTCGCGTCAATGACGAGTTCTCCTCCCTTGGCAAGGGTTTTGAGGTCTTTTTTAAGCGAACGGCTGCTTGCGGCACTCAGCCCAAAGCGACCCTGCTTGGTGGCAGTTCCCTCGACGGCCTCACCGCGGCGAGTGACCACGTCGAACTGCCC
>JBEEMM010000039.1:0-10611 GCA_041192685.1 Bacteroidota bacterium
GCGTGGGCTGTGGCCCTTAGCCACCGCGTTCAATTGCCGGAGCTGTCGTCGTCGTGGGTGATTCCGCGCTGGGACGCCATTGGCCAGCCCGCGGTGTGGGCCACCGCGCTGACCTTGGCACTAATCGCCAGCCTTGAGAGCCTTTTGAGCATCGAGGCTGCCGACCGCCTCGACCCCCTGAAGCGTGTAACGCCGACCAACCGCGAACTGCTGGCCCAGGGAACGGGCAACATGGTTTCAGGATTTTTAGGCGGACTGCCCCTGACCTCGGTAGTCGTGCGCACCAGCGTGAACGCCCAGGCCGGGGCACAAACCCGCTGGAGCGCCATTCTTCATGCGGTGATTCTCGCGCTCAGCGTGCTGCTCCTGACGAGCGTGCTGAACCAAATTCCGCTCGCTACGCTCGCGGCCATCTTGATTGCCACGGGCTACAAACTGACCCACCCAAAAAAGGTAATCGCACCCTTGGTGCGCCAAGGCGCTCTGCAGTGGATTCCCTTCGCGGTCACCATCGTGGCTATTTTGTTTACCGACCTGCTCAAAGGCATCGTGGTGGGCTTGCTCGTGGCCACCGTATTTATTGCCTTTCAAGACTTTCGCTCGAGCATTTCGCTGACCCACCTGGGGAACAACTACATCCTGCAGCTGCGACGCAACGTGAGCTTCCTCAACAAGGGCAAGCTCAAGGAATCGCTCGAAAAACTCCCGAGCGGATGCTCACTTTTGGTAGACATCAGCCAGGCTGACTTCATCGACCCCGACATCGTTGAGGTCATTCACGACTACGCGACGCATGCGGGCCTCAAAGAGGTAACCATTACCCTGCGCCGGGCCGCCAACCAGTCCCACATTCTCCAATCCTGGTCTTAACTCACTATGCGCGATATCGATCAACTCCTCTTAGCAAACAAGGCATGGTCTGAGGGCCGTCGCCACGACGACCCCCAATACTTCGACCGCCTGTCGAGTATTCAGACTCCCAAGTACTTGTGGATTGGCTGCAGCGACAGCCGGGTTCCGGCAGACACCATTACCGGAACCGCTCCGGGCGAAATTTTTGTTCACCGCAACATCGCCAACATGGTGGTGCACACCGACCTCAACATGCTGTCGGTGCTCGAGTACGCCGTACACTACCTCAAGGTCGAGCACGTCATCGTCTGCGGCCACTACGGCTGCGGCGGGGTCGCCGCTTCGCTTACCAACAATTCCTTCGGAATCATCAACAAGTGGCTGCGCAGCATTAAGGACGTGCACCGCCTGCATGCCGCCGAAATTGACGTGAACGAGAACCCTACCGAGCGCGTGAACCGATTGGTGGAATTCAACGTGCGAGAGCAGGTTCAGAACCTGGCCAAGACGAGTATAATCCAGCGCGCCTGGAAGGAGCGCAAGGCACCCACCCTGCACGGCTGGGTCTACGGGCTCCACAACGGACTCATCAATCCGCTATGCGAACTTCAGCACGACTACGAGCTGGATCCGCTCTACCGATTTGATAATCTGGATTAAAGGTTCGGAGGTCTAGGGAAAGGCGTACCTTTGCGGCGCTTTTCAACTGCCTCATGACTCCGATTCGAAATATTGCCATTATTGCCCACGTTGACCACGGTAAAACCACCCTGGTCGACAAAATTCTTCACCACTGCCAACTCTTTCGCAGCAATCAGGAGACCGGAGAACTCATTCTAGACAACAACGACCTAGAGCGCGAGCGTGGAATTACGATTTTGGCCAAGAATGTTAGCGTAAACTACAAGGGCGTTAAAATCAACATTATTGATACGCCTGGTCACGCTGACTTTGGCGGAGAGGTGGAGCGAGTCCTCAACATGGCCGACGGCGTTCTGCTTTTGGTCGACGCCTTTGAGGGACCAATGCCCCAGACCCGCTTTGTACTTCAAAAAGCCCTTGAAATGGGGCTTTGCCCCATTGTGGTAGTCAACAAAGTAGACAAGCCCAACTGCGACCCTGAGCATGCCCACGAAATGGTATTTGACCTGATGTTTTCACTGGACGCCACCGAGGAACAGCTGGATTTTCCCTGCGTTTACGGGTCCGCCAAAAACAACTGGATGGGAGAAGACTTTAAGGTACAAACCGAGAACATCGAGTACCTTCTTGACGTAGTGCTGGACCACGTTCCGCAGGCAGTGGCCCTCGAGGGAAGCACTCAAATGCTCGTGACCAGTTTGGACTACAGCAGCTACCAGGGCCGTATGGCCATTGGACGCCTTCACCGCGGAACCCTGAAAGAGGGTGCGCAGGTTTCGGTGGTTAAGCGCGACGGCAGCATTACTAAGGCAAAAGTTAAGGAGCTCTTCACCTTTGAAGGTTTGGGTAAGGCCAAGGTTAGTTCGGTTCAAGCGGGCGACCTCTGTGCGGTGGCCGGAATCGAAGGCTTTGAAATTGGTGACACGATAGCAGACATCGAGAACCCTGAGGGCCTACCCACCATTGCCATTGACGAGCCCACGCTGAGTATGCTCTTTATGATCAACGACTCGCCCTTCTTTGGCCGCGACGGCAAGTTCGTGACCAGCCGCCACCTCAAGGACCGCCTCGAGAAGGAACTAGAGAAAAACCTGGCTTTAAGAGTGATTCCTGGTGCTACCGCAGACTCTTTTTATGTCTACGGCCGAGGAGTTCTTCACCTGTCTATCTTGATCGAAACCATGCGCCGCGAGGGCTATGAGCTCCAAATTGGCCAGCCTACGGTTATTACCAAAGAAATCGACGGGGTCAAGTGCGAACCCATCGAAGACCTAATCATCGACCTTCCTGAGGTCAACAGCGGCACCGCCGTGGAGATGGCGACCCTTCGCAAGGGCGAGATGACCAACATGACTCCCAAGGGCGACCGCATGATTGTCACCTTTAAAATTCCTAGCCGCGGAATCATTGGTATGCGTTCTGCCTTGCTCACCGCAACGGCCGGAGAGGCAATCATGAACCACCGATTCATTGGTTTTGAGCCCATGCGCGGCGAGATTCCGCGTCGAATGAACGGCTCGCTTATTTCGATGGAGCAGGGTACCGCCCTGGCCTACTCGATTGACCGCCTTCAGGACCGGGGAATTTTCTTCATCGATCCCAACGAAGAAATCTACAAATCGCAGATTGTTGGCGAGCATACCCGCGGCAACGACCTCGAAGTGAACCTCATTAGGGGCAAGAAATTGACCAACATGCGCGCTTCGGGTTCTGACGAAAAAATGCGCATTGCCCCCGCTAAAGTTCTTCGCCTCGAAGAGGCTCTGGAGTACGTTCAGGGCGGTGAGTTTGTGGAGGTGACGCCCAAGAGCATTCGCCTGCGCAAGCGCTAGAAATACCATTATATTTGGGAGATGCAGGACTTGCCAGGACTACACCTTCCCTTCTTCGCAAACCTGCTCCTGCTTTTGGTGCTCGCCCGCGTTTTGGGGGAAGTTATGGAGCGATTTAAGCAGCCTGCAATGATCGGCGAAATTCTTGCGGGAGTGGTCCTCGGGCCCACAGTGCTCAACGTCATGGTTCGCAACGAAGAACTCACGGCGATTAGTGAATTAGGGGTCTTTTTGCTGGTAATCATTGCCGGACTTGAAATTGACGTTCGTGAAATCGCCAAAACTTCACGCGGACGCAACCTAATTACTTCCCTTTTGGCCTTTCTCATACCAATTGGGTCGGGATTTGCGGTAGCCACTGCCTTTGATTTAGCCCTTGTGCCCGCAATTTTTGTTGGCCTCTGCGTCGCCATCACCGCCCTACCGGTTAGTGTTCGAATCCTAATGGATCTCGGTCAGCTAAAGTCCGAAATCGGGCAGCGCATCATTGCAGTAGCCATTTTTGATGATGTCCTCGCGCTAACGATACTTGGGGTACTTCTTGATGTTAATAACGCCGCGAATTCAAGCATTGATGTTCTCGGACTCGCCATCGGCATAACATTGGGTAAAATTCTTCTTCTTTTGGCCGGACTCATTTTTGCCTATCGACTAATCAATAAGTTCACAGACCGCGACAACTTTATTGAACTGCAGCTCGACAAGCTGCTCTTGTTTATGCGAGGTAAAGAGTCCCTGCTGGCAATCATGTTTGCCTTCATTCTCATTTTTGCCTCTCTGACGGAGGCCGTTGGCCTTCACTTTATTATCGGGGCATTTTTTGCCTCCATGCTTCTGAGTAAAGAACTCGTGGGCGTTGCGCACTTTCAAGAATTCGAAAAAACCACCCACGGTATGGCAATGGGATTTTTAGCTCCCATATTTTTTGCAGGAATTGGCCTTGAATTTCAGTTTTCTTCCATCACGGAATGGGGACTGCTCTTTGCCATAATTGGGGTTTCGTTTCTGAGTAAAATCGTAGGTGGGTATATTGGAGGACGTTTTGCCGGACTTCGCCACCGCAAGGCCTTAACCCTTGGAATCGGCCTCAACGCTCGCGGAATTATGGAATTAGTCATTGCCAACATTGCCTATCGCGAAGGCCTTATTGGGGTTCAGATTTTTAGCATTTTGGTCATTATGGGGGTATTCACCACCATCAATACCCCGATGCTGCTAAAGCGTTCGTTTCGCTGGCTTAAGGCCGAGCAATAGCCGCGTCTAGCGGTAGGGCGCTATCGTTAAATGCCGCGCTGTGCCAATTCCAAGACCTAATGCGCCTGCAGCCAGGTGCGTCCCACTCCCGTGTCGGCCACTAGGGGCACCTTCAGGGCAAAAGCAGACTCCATTTCGGCCTTGACCAGCTCGCGAAGCGACTCAACCTCGGTCGAGTAAGCGTCAAACACTAGTTCGTCGTGGACTTGCAGAATCATGGGGCTCTTGAGGCCTTCGCGCTGCAGTCGGTCGTGAATGCGAATCATGGCCAACTTCACAATGTCGGCGGCAGTACCTTGGATCGGGGCATTGATGGCGTTTCGCTCGGAATGCCCGCGAACCGCTTGGTTGCGCGAATCGATGTCGCGCAGGTAGCGACGGCGACCCAAAAGCGTTTCGACGTAGCCTTGAGCGCGGGCGGCCGCGACTTGGTCGTCGATGTACTTTTTGATTCCGGGGTAGGTGGCGAAGTACTGCTCAATTACCTCCTTGGCCTCAGACCGAGACAGGTTGGTCTGCTGGCTTAGGCCAAAGGCCGAAACCCCATAAATGATTCCGAAATTCACGGTCTTGGCCTGCGACCGTTGCTCGCGGGAGACCTCGCTCAATGGCAGTCCAAAAACCTTGGCGGCCGTAGCAACGTGAATGTCTTCGCCGCTCAAAAAAGCATCAATCATCCCTGCATCGCCGCTCATGGAGGCAATTACGCGCAACTCGATCTGGGAATAGTCCGCGCTAAGAAGCACCCGATCGGGGCCACCCGCTACAAAAAGGTCGCGCACCCTCTGGCCACGTTCGCTGCGAACCGGGATGTTTTGCATGTTGGGGTTGGTCGACGAAAGCCGCCCCGTGGCCGCAACCGCCTGGTTGAAGGTCGTATGAATGCGTCCGGTGCGCGGATTCACCAGCTCGGGGAGCGCATCGACGTAGGTGCTTTTGAGCTTGCCTACCTGCCTCCATTCCAATAGCTTATCGACAATAGGGTGGGCCTTCTTGAAGTTCTCCAGTACCTCTTCGCCCGTGGCGTACTGGCCCGTCTTGGTCTTCTTGGCCTTGGGGTCGAGCTTGAGGCGGTCAAAAAGTACCTCGCCGAGCTGCTTAGGCGATCCAAGGTTGAAGTCGACACCGGCAAGCTCGCGCACTTCGGATTCGAGGCGGGCAGAATCGATGGCCAGCTCAGCAGAGTAGCGGACGAGTCCCTCGAGGTCGATGGCCATTCCAGCGCGCTCCATGCCGGCGAGTACGGGAATCAGCGGAGCTTCGAGGTCGTGCAGCACCCGCTCCAGTCCGGCCTCGGCCAACTTGGGTTTAAAGGCCTCGTGCAGGCGCCAGGTGACGTCGGCGTCTTCGGCAGCATACTCGGCCACTTCGGCGGCGGGCAGGTCGCGCATGCTCTTTGGGTTCTTGCCTTTGGCTCCGATGAGGGAATCGATGGAAATCGGCGTGTAGCCCAGGTAGTTTTGGGCCAAGGCATCCATGCCGTGGCGCTGGTCGGGCTCGATGAGGTAGTGGGCGAGCATGGTGTCGCGAAGGGTTCCGGCCAGGTTGATGCCGTAGTTGGTCAAGATCTGCAGGTCGAACTTCAGGTTGTGGCCGATCCAGGTGGCGTCGCTGCGTTCGAAGTGCGGACGAAAGAGTTCCAGCCAGGTCTGTGCCTCGCTGCGCTCGGCCGGAAGCGCCACGTAGTAGGCCGTGTGGGCCTCCCAGGAGAGTGAAAAGCCGACCATTTCGGCCTCGAGGGCGTCGAGCCCCGTGGTCTCGGTGTCAAAGGCAATCTCGCTCAGGCCGTCAAGGTTGCGGGCCAGGGCTCGGGCCGCTTCGTAGGTGTCGATGAGGGTGTAGGCGTGGGCTTGGGTTGCGGCGGAGCCGCCCAGGACCTGCGGCGCAGCCGCTTCGGCGGCTTCGCCGCCTCCCCCAAACAGATCCATCTGGGCGGAATCTCCCGCGGCGGGCCGCTGCGCCGCGGCCGCAGTCTTGGCCTCAGGCTCGGGTGCAGCAGAAGCCGTGGCCGGCAGCAGTCGCCGGGCCAGCGAACGAATTTCGAGCTCATCGAGCAGGGCGCGAAGGGCTTCGCCGTCGGCGAGTTCGCGCACTAAGTCGGCCTCGTCGAGTGCGATAGGAGCGTCGGTAATAATGGTGGCAAGCACCCGCGACAAACGGGCCTGCTCGGAGTGCTCGCGCACCCGCTCGCCTAGTTTTCCGCTAATTTGGTCGCCATGGGCTAGAACGTTCTCGAGGGTACCGTACTCGGCCAAAAGCTTGGCGGCCGTCTTCTCGCCAACTCCGGGAATACCCGGAATGTTATCCACCGCGTCACCCATTAGTCCGAGGAGGTCAATAACTTGATCCACCCGCTCAATGCCCCATTTTTGGCATACTTCAAGCGGACCAAGTACCTCCGCCGGCTCACCCCCCCGAGCGGGCTTGTACATTTTGACCTGCTCGGTGACGAGTTGCCCGAAGTCCTTGTCGGGCGTCATCATAAAAACCTCAAAACCAGCAGACTCCGCCTGATGGGCAAGGGTTCCAATAACGTCGTCGGCCTCGTAGCCCGGCAGGCCTAGGGCCGGAATCCGCATGGCAGCCAAGAGCTTTTGAATGTAGGGCACGGCGACCTTGATTCCCTCCGGCGTTTCGTCGCGGTGCGCCTTGTATTCGGGGTAAAGCTGCTCCCGAACCTGGGAGCCGCCAATGTCAAAAACGACGGCCAAGTGGCTTGGCTTCTCCTTCTCGATTACGTCGAGTAATGCAAGCAAAAATCCGTAAACGGCCGAGGTGTCGAGTCCCTTGCTGGTAACGCGCGGATTCCGGGCAAAGGCAAAGTATGCCCTGAAAATTAGCGCGTATGCGTCAAGGAGAAAGAGTTTTTTCATGCCGATTTAGACTGCGTTGGGATGCCCAACACGATTCTAAAGGTACGAAGTTCAAAAAGCAGAAGTCCGCCCCGAAACCCTACTTTTGCGGCATGCCTCATGCTTTGGTCGTCATACCCACCTACAAGGAACGCGAGAACATCGAGGCCATCATCGAGGCCGTGGTTGCACTGCCCGAAGCCTTCGACCTGCTCATCGTCGACGACAGTTCGCCCGACGGCACGGCAGACTTAGTGCGCACGATGCAAAGAAAGCATCCGGGACGCATACACCTCAACGAGCGCAAGGGCAAGCTGGGCCTGGGCACCGCCTACATCCACGGCTTCAAGTGGGCCCTGAAGCAGGACTACCAGTATATTTTTGAGATGGATGCGGACTTTTCGCACGACCCCAAGGACCTGCCTCGACTGCTTGAGGCCTGCGAGGTCTATGGAGCGGACCTTGCCATTGGATCGCGCTACAGCAAGGGCGTCAACGTGGTCAACTGGCCAATGAGCCGAGTTCTGCTCAGTTATTTTGCTTCAAAGTACGTGCGTTTGGTAACGGGAATGCCCATTCACGATACTACCGCAGGCTTCAAATGCTACCGCAGGGCCGTGCTGGAGGCCATTGATTTTGAGAAAATCCGCTTTGTCGGTTACGCCTTTCAAATCGAAATGAAGTTCCGTGCCTGGCGCAAAGGCTTCAACCTCGCCGAGGTAGCCGTAATCTTCACCGACCGCAAGGAAGGGCAGAGCAAAATGTCGCGCGGAATCATACGCGAAGCGGTATTCGGGGTACTTTTGCTGAAGCTATCAAGCCTCTTTGGCCGGTAGTCTTTTGCAATGCCAGAAAGCACACCAACCTACCTTATTAAGAACGCGCGCCTGGTCAATGAGGGGCGCAGCTACGAAGCCGACGTACTGCTCTCGGGCGGACGCATCGAGCGCATTGACGACCGAATTTCGCCCAAAAACAATACCGTTCAAATTATTGAAGGGGGCGGCAAACTGCTCCTGCCTGGGGTGATTGACAGCCAAGTGCACTTTCGCGAGCCTGGGCTAACGCACAAGGGCGATTTGTCGACCGAATCCTTAGCCGCAGTGGCTGGGGGAGTGACCTCCTACATCGAGCAGCCCAATACGGTACCGGCAGCAACTACCCTTAAGTTGCTCGAAGCCAAGTTTGCCCGCGCCGCCGAGGTTTCTTGGGCCAACTACAGCTTTAGCCTCGGGGCCAGCAACAGCAACCTCGACGAGCTAAAGCGCGCTTCGAAGCGCGACGTGGCCGCCATTAAAATGTTTCTTGGGTCAAGCACCGGCGACCTTTTGGTCGACGATCCGGCCGCCGTCGAGCGGATCTTTCGAGAGGTAGACCACCAGCTCATCGCCCACTGCGAGGACGAGCCCACCATGCGGGCCAACCTCGAGCGCCTGATCCTCGAGCGCGGAGGCCGCGAGCACCTCACCGCCGCCGACCACCCGCTGATTCGCAGCGAAGAAGCCTGCTACCTCTCGTCTTCTCGCGCCGTGGCTTTGGCGCGCGAGACCGGAGCCCACTTTCACGTCTACCACGTGTCCACAGGCAAGGAGCTCGACCTCTTTGACGCCGAGATTCCCCTTGCCGAGAAAAAAATCACCGCCGAAGCCTGCGTGCACCACCTCTGGTTCAGCGACGAAGACTATGCCGAGCTGGGGAACCGCATCAAGTGGAACCCCGCCATAAAGACCGTGGCCGACCGCGACGCACTGCGCGCTGCGCTGCTCGACGGCCGCATCGACGTGGTAGCCACCGACCACGCGCCGCACACACTCGAAGAAAAACAGCAGGCCTACATCGATGCGCCCAGCGGAGGTCCGCTGATTCAAAACAGCCTGCCTGCCATGCTCGAACTGGCGCGCCGTCTTGATATTGACTTTGCCCGCATTGTCGAACTCATGTGCCACCAGCCCGCCATCCTTTTTGGTATTCAAGAACGCGGATTCCTGCGCGAAGGATACCATGCAGACCTGGTTTTAATCGATCCGCACCGCCCCTACACCGTGCAGGCCTCTGAACTGTTCACTAAATCCCAGTGGTCGCCTTTTGAAGGACGCACCTTCGCCGCTCGAGTTAGCCAGACTTGGGTCAATGGGCTGGTCGTTTACCGCGACGGCAAACCCCGTAATGTGCCTGCTGGCCAAAGGCTCGTCTTTGATCGAGGATGGTAAAACAGGGCGCAATCGCACTTGTTCTGGCCCTTGCTCTTGCGGGATGCGGCCATACTTCGGGGCCCACTGCCCCCAGGGAGAAGCCCCGTGACCTGATTCCCGACGCTGCGTTCACCGCACTTTTGCTCGAAATGCATGCCATTGAGGGCGCGCGGGGCGGCGATCACTTGATGGGCGACAGCATTCCCGTTTGGAAGGTTTATGCCGGGACCTTTGCCCAGTTCGGATACAGCCAAGAGCAGGTCGAGCGGAGCTATGCCTACTACCACGCCGATCCCAAGGGAATGGTTCTGCGCTACGACGCAATAATTGACAGCCTTCGCGCACGAAGCCAGCAACTAAGCAAACCGATTGAGCCGTGAGCAGCCTGCGCTTTGTGCATCCTGAATTCGAGAAGGTTGCCCTTGAATTATTTCGCTATCAGGCGAGCCATAACCCCGTCTACGGCGAATGGGTAAGGCTTCAAGGATTCGATGCCGCAAAAATTGCATCCTTATCGTCCCTGGATGGTATTCCGTTTCTGCCGATTGAAGCGTTTAAAACACGCGAAGTGCGCACCGGCACTTGGGAGCCCGAGGCCACCTTTACCTCGTCGGGAACCAGCGGACAAATACCCTCGCGCCACGACGTAGCCCGGCTCGAGGCCTACCTGCGCAATGCCGAAGCCAGCTTTGCCTACTTCTATGGCCCACCCAGCAACTACGCCTGGCTCTGCCTGCTGCCGAGCTATTTGGAGCGCGAGGGCTCGTCACTGGTGACCATGGCCCAGCACTTTGTGCAGCAGTCGCCCGCCGGCGAGAGCGGCTTCTTTCTCAAGGGACTGGACGAACTGCGGTTTCGCCTCGAAACCCTCGAGGCCAACGGCGTCCCCACCGTCATTTTGGGCGTGACCTTCGCCCTGCTCGACTGGGCGGAATCCCTGCCCAAGCCCATGCCCCTCCAGCACAGCATCATCATGGAAACCGGCGG
>JBEEMM010000040.1:0-10154 GCA_041192685.1 Bacteroidota bacterium
GCCTTGGCGGCCGATTACCTCTATGGCTTTGATCGTGCGGGCGATCATCTGGTCACCTTTCTAGACAACCACGACGAGGGGCGCTTCTTTGGCAAGGTGGGCAAAGACCTCGACCGCTTCAAGCTCGGCTTGGGCATGCTCTACACGCTGCGCGGAATTCCAACGATTTACTACGGTACCGAGTTGCTCTACGCCGCCCAAGACGACCACGGTGCAATGCGTCAGGATTTTGCGGGAGGCTGGCCCGGAGACCCGATCTCGGGATTCACGGGTCAAGGCCTAGCGCCCGAGCAGAAGGAGGCGCAGGCCTACCTGCGCCAGCTCGGCGCCCTTCGCGCCGCCCACCCACTGATCGGCAGGGGTAGCTTCATGCAGTTCACCCCCGACATGGGCTCGTTTGCCTATGCCTGGTACTCCGACTCTGAGGTAATTCTGGTGCTGGCCAATGGCGACGAAGTGCTGCGGACCTGGCCGGTCGAACGCTTTGCCGAACTGGGCCTAAAGCCAGGAACCCCGATAAGCGACCTTTTGATCGGAGGCGGATTCACGGCAGAAGCAAGCCTCGATTTTGAGGCTAAGGGAATTCGGGTTTTGAAGTTTAACCGATAGCGGGAAGTCTGCAGCAGACGCGGCATAATAAACATTGAGCAGGGGCTGGCGTTACTATCTTTGTTCTTATTTAGAATTCTTCCAAAATGCTAAACATCTCTGAAATTGCCGCGGCAAAAGCCCTAACGCTGATTCGCGAGGAGGGCCTCGACCCCGACACTGCCTTTTTGCGGGTGGGTGTCAAGAGCGGCGGCTGTTCTGGCTTGAGCTACGAAATGACCTTTGTGGCTGAATCCCGAGAGGGCGATCAACTTTTTGAAGATCAGGGTGTGCGTGTTTTGGTTGAAAAAAAGAGCCTTCTTTACTTGCTGGGTACCACCCTGGAGTACAGCGGCGGCCTGAACGGCAAGGGTTTTGAGTTTAAAAATCCCAACGCCACCCGCACCTGCGGCTGTGGCGAAAGCTTCGCCGTCTAAACCGAATAATTATGAGTCAAGACGAACTGCTGCAAGAGGTTACCGCAAACGATTACAAGTACGGTTTCTACTCAGACATTGAAACAGACCGCATGGATGCGGGCCTCAGCGAAGACGTGATTCGCCGCATTAGTGCCAAAAAAATGGAGCCCCAATGGATGACGGAGTGGCGCCTTGAGGCCTACCGCATTTGGCTCGAAATGGACGAGCCGGACTGGGCTAACGTGAACCACCAAAAAGTGGACTTTCAGGCCATAAGCTACTACGCCGCCCCGGTAAAAAAGCAAATTACCAGCCTCGACGAGGTTGACCCTGAGCTGCTTAAAACCTTTGAAAAGTTGGGAATCAGCCTAAACGAACAGAAGCGTTTAAGCGGAGTTGCCATGGACATTATCGTGGACTCGGTTTCGGTAGCCACCACGTTCAAGAAGACCCTGGCCGAGAAGGGCGTGATTTTTTGCTCCATGAGTGAGGCAATTCAAGACCACCCTGAGCTGGTCAAAAAGTACCTCGGAACCGTGATTCCGCGCACAGACAACTACTACGCAGCCCTGAACAGCGCAGTTTTTACCGACGGATCCTTTTGCTACATTCCCAAGGGGGTGCGCTGCCCCATGGAGTTGAGCACCTACTTCAGAATCAACGAGGCCAATACCGGCCAGTTTGAGCGAACGCTACTGGTTGCAGACGAAGGCAGTTTTGTAAGCTACCTCGAGGGCTGCACCGCCCCGCAGCGCGACGAGAACCAGCTTCATGCCGCCGTGGTAGAACTGGTTGCCTTGGACCACGCTGAGATTAAGTACTCCACCGTGCAGAACTGGTACCCCGGCGATGCCGAGGGCAAGGGAGGCGTGTACAATTTTGTGACCAAGCGCGGAATCTGCGAGGCCTACGCCAAGATTAGCTGGACCCAGGTGGAGACCGGCAGCGCCGTTACCTGGAAGTACCCAAGCTGCATCCTCAAGGGCGACTACAGCATCGGCGAGTTTTACAGCGTAGCCCTCACCAACCACCACCAACAGGCCGACACGGGTACCAAAATGATCCACCTTGGTCGCAATACCAAGTCTACTATAATTAGCAAGGGTATTTCGGCCGGCCAGAGCCATAATTCCTACCGCGGACTGGTGCGAATGGGTCCGCGCGCCGAAAATGCTCGCAACTTCAGCCAGTGCGACTCCCTGCTCATGGGAGACCGATGCGGGGCGCATACCTTCCCCTACATTGAAGTCAAAAACTCCACTGCACGGACCGAGCACGAAGCGACGACGAGCAAGATTGGAGAAGACCAGATTTTCTATTGCCAACAGCGAGGTTTGAATATGGAGGCGGCCATCGCCTTGATCATAAACGGATACGCCAAGGAAGTTCTCAACCAACTCCCCATGGAGTTTGCGGTAGAAGCCCAAAAGCTCCTGGCAATTAGTCTTGAAGGTTCGGTAGGTTAATAATAGCAGTATGTTAGAAATTAGAGAGTTGCACGCCTCCATTGGCGATAAAGAAATTTTGCGTGGGGTCAATTTGACCGTGAAACCCGGAGAGGTACACGCCATCATGGGTCCTAATGGATCCGGAAAATCCACCCTCAGCAGCGTGATTGCCGGCCGAGAAGAGTATCAGGTCACCAGCGGCGACGTGCTATGGGACGGAAAATCCATTCTGGAACTCGCTCCCGAAGAGCGGGCTCATCTTGGGCTTTTTCTAGGCTTTCAGTACCCGGTGGAGATTCCGGGCGTGAGTGTTTCGAATTTTGTGAAGACGGCGCTCAACGCCGTGCGCGCTGCCCGAGGCGAAGAGGCCTTGGATGCTTCTTCCATGCTTAAAAAAATGCGCGAAGCCCTTCAGCTCCTGGAGATGGACAAGGGATTCTTGAGCCGTAGCCTCAACGAGGGGTTCTCAGGCGGCGAAAAAAAGCGCAACGAAATCTTTCAGATGGCCATGCTCGAACCCCGTCTTGCCATTTTGGACGAAACGGATTCCGGCCTAGACATCGACGCCCTGCGCATTGTTGCCCAAGGGGTCAACGGCCTGCGCTCAGCCAAAACAAGTTTTGTGGTTATTACGCACTACCAGCGCCTTTTGGACTACATCATACCCGACGTGGTCCACGTGCTCTTGAACGGTCGCATCGTCAAAGCCGGAGATAAATCGCTTGCTTACGCCCTTGAAGAGCGCGGCTACGATTGGATCAAAAAAGAGGTAGAATGAACGATCGCATCTCTGCGCAGTATTGGCTGCACGAGAAGGAGCTGACGGCCTACTCGAGCGACGCGGTGCGCGACCGGCGTCGGCGCGCGATGGAACTATTTGAAGCCAAGGGCTTCCCAACCCAGCGAGACGAAGACTGGAAGTACAGTTCCCTGAAGCCCGTGCTGAGTCCGCACTATGCATTGAACTCGCCCTGCGCCGCACTCGAGGACGAGCATTTGGAGTATGCCGACATTAAGCGCTTCTTGGTCAATGAGTTAGACGCCTATCGCGTGGTCTTTTTGAACGGACGCTACACGAGTTGGCTGAGCGATACGACCCATCAGGGATTTGACGTGTGCACCCTATCGTCTGCCTGGAAGAAGTACCCCGAAACCATCGAACGCTACTTTGCCCAGTTGACCGAGGACCTGGGTCCCCTGGCCCAGCTCAATACGGCACTTGCTTGGGACGGAATCTACGTGGTCGTGCCCGACAACGTGGTGGTGGACCGGCCCATTCAGCTTTTGTCGATTACTAGCGGAACCGAGCCTCGCGCGATTCAAGTGCGCAACCTCGTGGTTTTGGGAGTGAATTCCCAGGTCGAGATCATTGAGCGCCACCAGTCTTTGTCGGATCAGCCGACCTGGACCAATTCGGTGGACGAGGCCTACCTCGCAGAAGGCGCTCAGCTTCGTTGGGTCAAGCTGCAGCACGACGGCCCCTTGGCTTCGATGACCCAGCATACGCGCATTCACCAAGATCGCAGCAGCCGCTCGCAGGTGCACACCATTAGCACA
The DNA here is from genome assembly GCA_041192685.1 of Bacteroidota bacterium. Classification (GTDB taxonomy): domain Bacteria; phylum Bacteroidota; class Bacteroidia; order Flavobacteriales; family Schleiferiaceae; genus TMED14. The sequence goes on from JBEEMM010000040.1 coordinate 4,013, forward strand.
GGCGGACGCTTCATTCGCAACAACCTCGACATTATTCTCAATGGCCCAGGCGCAGAGGCCCGCATGCTGGGGCTCACCCTGGGCAAGGGCAAGCAGCTTGTGGACCACCACACCCTGGTCGACCATCGCGCGCCCCACTGCAGTTCGCACGAGAACTACAAGGGCATCTACGACGAGGGTTCCAAGGGCGTTTTTAACGGACGAATCTACGTGCACCGCGAGGCGCAAAAGACCGACGCCTACCAGCAGAATGCCAATTTGGTGCTTCACCAGACGGCTGAGGTCAACGCCAAGCCCCAGCTCGAGATTTTTGCCGACGACGTGCGCTGCTCGCACGGCTGTACCGTCGGCCAACTCGATGAGGACGCTCTATTTTACCTGCGCGCAAGAGGCATTCGGGAGCCCGAGGCCCGCGCAATGCTGATGCTGGCCTTTGCTGAAGACGCGTTGGCCGGAATCGACCATCCCTCCCTCAATGCCAAGCTGCACAAGCTCATTGCGGGCAAATTAGGGGTTGATTTGACCCTCGACTTGTAAGGATTCGGTATCTTCGCTGCTCCGTCTTAAAGACCGCTGCGATGAACAACTACCGTTTTTGGAATAACGCCCTTGGCTGGACAACTTTTGTAGTTGCCCTAATCACCTATACCCTCACCCTTGAGCCCACTGTAAGTTTCTGGGATTGTGGAGAATACATAACTACATCGGTCAAGCTTGAGGTTGGTCACCCTCCGGGCGCTCCCGTGTTTCAGCTCATTGCCAACGTCATGTCTCAGCTCGCCTTGGGCGACGTGACGCGTCAGGCCTACTGGGTCAATTTCACGAGCGGACTCTCTTCGGCTCTCTCGATTCCCTTTTTGTTTTGGACCATCACGATGCTTGCCAAAAAACTGGTCCGCGGCGAGGAGTCTTTAGGCCAAAATATTGCGGTTTTGGGCTCTGGTCTTGTGGGCGCCCTGGCCTTTACATGGTCCGATTCTTTTTGGTACAGCGCCGTCGAGGGCGAGGTTTATGCCATGTCGAGCTTCTTTACGGCGGCAGCGTTTTGGGCGGCCCTTAAGTGGGAGGCCTCTACCGACCACGACCCTCGTGCCAACCGATGGCTTCTTTTGGTGGCTTATTTAACCGGACTTTCTATTGGGGTTCACATTCTTGTGTTCTTGATCATTCCTGCGGTGGTGATGATTTACTTCTACAAAAACTACCCTAAAGTCACCCTAAGGACTTGGGTTGTGGCAAACGCCGCAGCGGTGGTGGTGCTCGCTTTGGTTTTTGCGGTAATCATACCCGTTATTTTGCGCTTGTTTGGCCTCTTTGAAATCACGGCGGTCAACAGCATTGGCCTGCCCAAAAATTCGGGTTCTGCCCTAATGGCAATTGCTATTGTTGCGGGGGTTTACTTCGGAATTCGCTGGGCGGTAAAGACCAATCGCCCGCTGGTGGAGCAGGGTATTTTGGCTGTGGTGATGATTTTGATCGGCTACTCGAGCTTTGTGGTGCTGGCCGTTCGTTCCAACGCCAACACGCCCATTGACGAGAACAACCCCGAGGATGCTCTGTCGCTTCTGGCCTACTACAACCGCGAGCAGTACGGCGACTGGCCCGTGCTTTATGGACAGAGTTTCAACAGCAAGCTGGACAGCCAAAAGCCCTATAGCGACGGCGCGCCGACCTACCTCTTTAGCGAGGCTACGGGGAGGTACGAGGTGGTAAACGAAGCAAGGGCCGAGAAGCCCAATTTTGCCAAGAGCGACGTCGGATTTTTCCCGAGGATGTGGTCGGATCAGGCCGACCACGTAGAAAACTACAAGAAGATTTTTGGTGCTAATCCCGACAAGAAAATTACATTCTCCGAGCATTTTAAGTACTTTTTAGACTATCAGGTAGGACAGATGTGGTTCCGCTATTTTATGTGGAATTTTGCTGGGCGCCAGAACGACGACCAGAACCGCTATGAGCTGGTCAATGGCAACTGGATGACGGGTATTGACTTCATCGACGAGATGCGTCTGGGGCCCCAGTCCAACCTGCCGGACTCGATGCAAAGGCAAGAGGGGCGCAATTATTACTACGCCCTGCCCCTGATTCTTGGTTTGCTTGGTCTGTGGTTTCAGGCCAAGCGCGACCAGCGCAATGCATGGGTTATTACTCTGCTGTTCCTGTTTACTGGGCTCGCCATTGTGGTCTATACCAACCACAAGCCCTTTGAGCCGCGGGAGCGCGACTACGCCTTTGTGGGCTCGTTTTATGTATTTGCGATTTGGGTCGGACTCGGGGTGGTAGCCCTGTATGAGCTGCTCGCCAAGTACCGCTCGACGGCGCTGGCACTAGGTGTTACGGTGCTGACCTTGGGGGTTCCGACCATCATGGTTGCAGAGAACTGGGACGACCACGACCGCAGCAACCGCTACACGGCGCGAGATATCGCCAAGATGTACCTCGACAGCTGCGAACCCAACGCCATTTTGTTCACCAACGGCGACAACGACACCTTCCCGCTGTGGTACGTGCAAGAGGTCGAGGGCTACCGCACCGACGTACGCATTGTCAACCTTTCTCTGCTCAATACCGACTGGTATATTGACATGATGAAGCGAACGTTCTACGAGAGCAGCCCCGTTCCCTTCTCCTTTACCAAGGCAGAGTACGTGCAGGGCACCCGAGATGTTTTATACTACCAAGAAATGGGTCTTCAAGGCCGTTGGTACGTCAAGGACTTTTTGGAATATGCCAAGCGCAGCGACGATGCCGTGATGTTCACCGCTTTTGGAGGGACCGACAGCCCTAAGAAGCTGCAGTTCTTCCCGATGAAGAACTTTAGAGTGCCCATTAACAAGGCCGACGTTATTAAGGCCGGACTCGCTACGGATTCCGCTCTAATTCCCGACTACATTGATTGGAACTGGGGCAGCAGCATTGTTGCCAAGCGCGACCTAATGCTCATCGACCTCATTGCCAACAACGATTGGAGTCGCCCGATTTACTTCTCTACTACGGTGGGGAGTTCGGCGAGCTCGTTTTTTTGGCTGCAGGACTATCTGCGCCTAGAGGGTGTTGCCTACCGATTGACGCCTTTTGCGACCCCGGGTGCGGGCAATGGCTATGAGTTCGGTTCGGTAAATACCGACAAGTGCTATAATCTTATGGTAAATCCAGAGGGCCTTGAGGGCCGGTTCAACTTTGGCAATATGGAGGTCCCAGACGTCTTCTTAGACGAGACGGTTCGCCGGTCGAGCTACAACCTTCGCGCTACCTATGCCCGCACTGCCCTTGCTCTGGTGCGCAACGGCCAAAGCGATAAGGCCATTGAGGTGCTTAATACGGCTTCGGCCAAGATGCCGACCTCTAAGCTTGGCTACGACTACTTCACCCTTGGGCTCATCGAGGCCTACTTTGCGGCTGGCGATAAAAAGACAGCCTTGAGTACCATCGAGGGCTTCAAGACCGACATCGTGCAGCGCTTGGATTACTATGGTCAGTTCAAGGGTAAGCAGGCGCGCCAGGTTCGCAGCGAGATAGATGCCAACCTGCAGTACCTGCAGATGCTTGCTCGGGTGAATCTTCAGTACGCACAGGGTGATCAGGGAATGGGACTAACCCAGGAAGCCTACATGGCAGACCCGACCGTGCAGCTCTATGAGAAGTACGCGCAGCAGTTCGGCGTGGCAAACCAGCCCCAGCAGTAGCAAGGGCGACCGAGCTAGCAAGAACAAAAACGGGGGCCTCAGGCCCCCGTTTTGCATTTAAAGCCTTCTGCTTACAGCGTTCCGCGGCGTTCTTGCTCGCGCTCGATGGATTCGAAGAGGGCCTTGAAGTTGCCTTTTCCGAAGGACTTGGCGCCTTTGCGCTGAATGATTTCAACAAATACCGTCGGGCGGTCCATCAGGGGCTTGGTGAAGAGCTGCAGCAGGTAGCCCTCGTCGTCGCGGTCGACCAGGATTCCGAGCTCGCGAAGCGGAGCGAGGTCTTCGTCGATTTCGCCCACGCGGTCAAGGACCTCGTCGTAGTAGGAATCGGGAATGGCCAAGAAGTCAACACCGCGTGCACGGAGTTCGGTGACCGTTTCGATGATGTTGTCGGTAGCCAAGGCAAGGTGCTGCACGCCCGGCCCACCGTAGAAGTCGATGTACTCCTCGATTTGGGACTTTTTGCGGCCCTCGGCGGGTTCGTTGATCGGGAACTTGATTCGGCCGTCGCCATTGCTCATCACCTTAGACATTAGGGCGGTGTACTCGGTGCTGATGTCTTTGTCGTCAAAGGAAACCAATTGATTGAATCCCATTACTTTGGCATAGAAGTCTACCCAGGTGTTCATTTCGCCCCAGCCCACGTTGCCCACCATGTGGTCGATGAACTTCAGGCCGCAGTCGGCGGGCTGAAACGCGCGCTTGAGCGGCATGTATCCAGGCATGAATGCACCGCGGTAGTTTTTGCGCTCCACAAAAACGTGCACGGTATCGCCGTAGGCTTTGATTCCGGCTAAAACCACGCTGCCGTGCTCGTCGGTTAAGGTATAGGGCTCAAAGGCCGATACGGCTCCGCGCGAGGTAGTTTCATGCCAACTCTTGGTGGCGTCGTCGACCCAAAGCGCACAATTTTTGACGCCGTCTCCGTGCTTGACCAGGTGGTCGTTAATGGGGCTGGTCGAGGTAAGGGGCGAGGTGAGCACAAGAATGATCTTGTCTTGCCTCAGCACGTAGGAGGTGCGGTCCTTTAGGCCTGTTTCTAGGCCTGCGTAGGCAAGATCCTGAAAGCCGAAGGCCGTCTTGAAGTAGTGGGCAGATTGCTTGGCGTTGCCCACATAAATTTCGATGTGGTCGGTGCCGTTTAGGGGCAGAAAGTCAGACATAGTGCGAAGTTAAGTGGGGTTCATGGCTTGAAGCCAAACATTGCTAAAGCCAAGACTGGGCATAACCCGGCCACTCGATGTCGAGGGCGTCCTGCGTCAGGCGCAGGGGCCGGAAGGTGTCTACCATCACAGCAAGCTCCTGCGTCTCTTTTTGGCCTATGGATCGCTCGTAAGCACCGGGGTGCGGGCCGTGGGGAATTCCGCCCGGATGCAGCGAAATAAAACCTTGCTCGACGTGGTTGCGGCTCATGAAGTCGCCGTCGACGTAGTACAGCACCTCGTCGGAGTCAATGTTGGAGTGGTTGTAGGGGGCCGGAATCGACTTGGGGTGGTAGTCGTACATGCGGGGCGCGAAGGTGCAGACCACGAAGTTGTGGCCCTCAAAGGTTTGGTGCACGGGCGGCGGCTGGTGGATGCGGCCGGTAATGGGTTCAAAGTTCCGCGCGTTGAAGGCGTAGGGGTAGTGGTAGCCGTCCCATCCGACCACGTCAAAGGGGTGCGAGGCGTAGACCACGTCATAAATAAGGCCCTCTTTTTTGATTTTGATGGTGAACTCGCCCAGGGCGTCGGTCGGCGCCAAGTAGGTCGGGCGGCGCAGGTCGCGCTCGCAGAAGGGCGAATGCTCGAGGAGCTGGCCAAACTCGTTGCGGTAGCGCTTGGGCGTCAAGATGGGCGACCGCGACTCGGTAATGAACAGTCGGTTGTCGGGCGAATCGAAGGTGATTTGGTAGATGGTTCCGCGCGGAATCACCAGGTAGTCCCAATCGCCGAACTTCAGGGTTCCGAACAATGAAGTAAGGGTTCCGCTGCCCTGGTGCACAAAAATTAGCTCGTCAGAGTCGCCGTTTTTGTAGAAGTAGCCGTCGGTTCCGCTTGTGGGTGCGGCGTTCTGCAGGGCCACGTCGTCGTTGAAGAGCACGGTGCGGCGCGAAGCCAAAAAGTCGGCTGTAGGCTTAACCTTAAAGCCCTGAAGCATGCGAGGGTTGAGGTTGTGGCCGAGGGCGGCCTTGGGGCGGGCGTCAAGGGGTTCCGAGATGGTTTTGATCATCGTCGGACGGTGCAGGTGGTAGAGCAACGAGGCCATTCCGTGAAAGCCTTCGGTTCCGAAGAGCTGCTCGTAGTGTATGCCCGATCCGTCGGGTTTTTCAAAAACGGTGTGGCGCTTGGGTGGAATGCTTCCGAGTTGGTGGTAAAAGGGCATAAGGAATCTCTTATTTAAGGGGTTTTGGGCGCAAACTCGCCCGCGCTAAATTCACTGGGTCGGGCGCGGTGAAAGCGCCTTGATTGGTCGCG
>JBEEMM010000041.1:0-10131 GCA_041192685.1 Bacteroidota bacterium
CGCCTCGAGCACGTGGTCCACATGCTTTCCGTCGGTATGGGTGCGCACGGTGATGCGGCCTTCGAGTTGGTAAAAAACCTCTTCGGTCTCATTGTAGTGGTAGTCCTTGCGGGCATTAGGGCCTGCAACGACCATCACGATATAGTCCTCCGAATCGGGAGTGAGGTTTTTATTGCCGACGGGCGGCTTGAGCTCGTGGCGGTGCTCTTCGAGCCAGCGGTGGAAGTTGAATACCATAGGTCTAAGGTAGGTAATGGTCGGGTTGTGCGAGCGGCTTTGGCACACTTTTAGTACTATGTCAAACAAAGTACTAAGCTTTAGTTATATCTTTGCATTAATGAATACTGAAAACGCACGAGCGCAAATGCGCAAAGGGGTCCTCGAGCTCTGCGCGCTTCGGGTTTTAGGGCGCGGAGAGGCTTATGCCTCTGGCATTTCTGAAGCACTGAAGCAGGCGGACTTACTCGTGGTTGAGGGTACGCTCTACCCGCTACTCACCCGAATGAAGAACTCAGGATGGCTGGATTACCGCTGGGAAGAATCCAAGTCGGGCCCACCCCGCAAGTACTACCAGCTCACTGAAAAAGGACGCATTCTACTCGAAGCGCTGAATTCGGAATGGACCGCTTTTGTCGACGCTGTAAACTCCCTCAAGAACTCATGAAAAAGACCATTGACATCAATTTGGGCGGAATGCTCTTTCATATGGACGAGGACGCCTATGCCGTTCTTTCGTCCTACCTCGAAGCCCTTCGCCGCCACTTGGCCGCTACCGAAGGCCGCGAGGAGGTACTCTCCGACATCGAGGCGCGCATCGCCGAACTGTTCAGCCAGTATGCGGCAGGCAGCCCCAAGGTCGTTACTGTCGCCAACGTGCAGGCAGCGATGAGCACTTTGGGCCAACCCCAAGACTTCGGTCCCGAGGTAGAAGGAGAGCCAGCGTCTGAATCATCGGCAGAATCGTCGGCAGAATCGTCATCAGAATCCAAGGACCGCCGCCGCCGCCTTTACCGCGACGCAGACGACAAGGTCATTGGTGGTGTCTGTGCTGGATTTGCCAACTACTTCAGCATCGATGTAGTTGTGGTGCGTGTAGTATTTCTCGTCCTCGGGTTTTTTACGGGTTTCGGTTTTATTCTCTACCTGATTTTGTGGGCGGCGACCCCCAAGGCCGTTACGCCTGCAGAGCGACTTGCCATGAAGGGCAAGCCAGCAACCTTTGAGAACATTCGCCAAACCGTCGAAGAAGAATTCAGAAACGTCGAAAGCAAAATAAACAATGCCGAGAGTCGGCGCAAAGTTCGCAATGCAACCAAAAGCGTGGGAGACGTAATCGCTTCCGTTGTTCAGGGTCTGGCGCGCTTTTTTGGAATGCTGTTTCTGGTTTTTGCCCTGCTGCTGGGTGCAGGCATTCTGATCGCGGTATTCGGCAACGGCATCCTTCAAGAAGACGCACAGGCCTCCGTGACCGAGCTCCTGGGTATTTTCTTGCCGGCCGGAGGGTTTGGTAAGGCCTACTTCTGGACGGCCACGGTACTCGTACTGATTGGTCCCTTGGTCGCCCTACTGCTCTTGGCATTGCGCCTGCTTTTTCGCCATCAGGGCCTTGTTCAGCGCGGACTATTGGGAGCCGCACTGATTCTTTCGGTGGGCGGAGTCGTCATGATGGTCCTCCTTGGGGCTCGAATTGGCTCGGAGTTTCGCGAAGAAGCCTCGGTGGTGCATTCCGTGCTGCTGCCCGAGCAGGTTCAAACCTGGGATCTTACCATGGAATCAACTGTCGTTAAGGGCGGAGTCGAGTTTAATTTCAACGACGACGATCTCGACGAGTCTTTTTGGATTCTCACCGACAATCGAGTCTACTATGAGGGCATAGAAATCGACCTACAACCCACAGTACGCGACAAGCCAAGCTTGGAATGGACCGCTGAAGCTCAAGGAGGGTCTCGCCGCGCCGCCCGCGAACGCGCCGGCGGAATTGACGTTCAGGTACGCACGGACAGTACGGGCCAAATCTTCGTGGGCGACCTCTTGAATTATGCCAAGGCAGATCGATTCAGAGGCCAAAGAGTCCAGCTCACCCTCTACCTGCCCGTGGGCCAGCGTGTCTACCTCGACCCGACGACCGTGCCCTACCTGGACGACGTCGCCAACATCGAAAACATTTGGGACGGACACATGGGCGGCAAGACCTGGCTCATGACCGACCAGGGCTTGGCCGAGTTCAAGTAGCCTTTGGGCGCTTGCAGGCGCGGACTCAAGCTAAGGAAGCCGGTAGGCAACCGCGTTCTGTCCGCATCGCACTAAGGCAAGTCCGTCGCTGTGCAGGGCAAGCGTAGAAAGCTCGTCTTCGGTTAAAAGTACGGCATTAGGTTTGTCAAAGTTCCATAAATACAGTGATTTGCGGTAGTTAAATACCCATGGGAAGGCAGGCCATCGGTCCAGCCAAAGGGGATCAATTCTTCCTTGTGCCCTTTCGTTTCCCGTCGCCGGGTCAAGCCGAATCCACCATCCTCGGCTGCTGAGCAGGTCCCAACTTTGGTGGTCGGGACGCAGTCCGTGCACCCCAAAGTCGAATCCGCCCGGCAGAGGACGGGCCCAAATCCGCGCGCCGCGGTTGAGGTCAAAGGCCAGTGCGCTGTCTTGGCTAGCAAAGACTAGGGTAGCGCCCCGCACTGCTGGGGGGTGCCCCGTGCCGTCGCCACCCACAAGCTTAGCCTGGTGCAACTGACCCCGATCGGTCCACCAGAGCTGGCAGTGGTCTCCGGTTCTGAGTACGGCATACCATCCGCGCTTCCACCAGCCGGGCGCATCAAAAAGTCCCTTGGCACTGGACGCCGTTGCCGCCGCGGCCCACTGGTTTTGCTTCCATTCGAGCACCTGATTCTTTGCCGCCCCGGCAGAACTGGAATCGCTTCGCCAACTCAGCATCAGCATCCCGTCGTCGCTGAGGGATCCTGACCTAAAACTCGCCCCTCCACTGGGGTAGGGCAGCAGGTCCATTCCCCCGTCGGCCATGAGCACCGCGGCGGAATGCGCGCCAAAAAGTGCAAGACCGTAGTCGCTCCCCGCGACGCTCTCCTGGCCCCAAGACAGTGCCTCAAAACCCGCAGGCCAAGCCCAGGTCGCGAGGGTACTGCCGTCCTTGGAATTAAGCCAAATCAAGGAATCTCCGTGGCCAAAGACCGCCCCCTTGAGCCCGTCGGCGGCGCGATTCAATTCATAAGGCCCAAACTCAGACGGCCCAATGCCCCGAGACCATTGCTGCACCGGCTTGAGCGGGCTTATCGGAATGCCTTCGGGCTTGCTGCAGCCCCCCGTGAGCGCCGCGGCGAGGCAGGTCCAGAACCAACCTCGAGCAAACCCCGCCCGGCGCCTTGGCGGGCCCCCAATCAATGAATCAACCCCGCTCATCGCGTTGGGGTGGCAAAAAAGGCTCCGCCCGCGACCTGGCCGTTCATCAGGCGGTTGAGGACCAAGCGGGTAGTCGACGAATTGCGCATCTGCTGGTGGTTGGTTCCGGGCATCATGATAGAAGCCACGGCCCCCTGAAGCTGCCCTGCGGATTCCGCCAAAACCACTCCGTCGCTGGGCTTCTCCACGAGCGCGTACTCGTAGCGTGGGATGGTAATGCAACCGTCGTCGCCCGAGCAGTCCGAAGCATTGGCCACGGGGAACCAACTTGGATTATTGGGGTCGTCAATGCAGCGGCACCAAAAGCCATTGGCATTCAAAGTCATGCGCCGCGCCCCAATAAGTTGCTTGTAGCTGTTGTTGGCGTCGAGGTACCAAGCGGCAGCATTATCGGCAGCAGCAGCCTCGCGCTCCGCCTGTATGGCCTGCCATTCCGCAATAAGGGCGCCCACCAAGGTTGGCGATAAAATCCAAGCCCAGGTGCGCAGGTTTTGGGCCCGCTGAAGCGCGTCGGAGGCCTGGCTCTCGTGGCGGTCGAACTGCTGCGAGGCAAAGGTCACGAGCTCTTGGTCAGCGTCCATGGCAAAGGGGTTGCTCGCAAGGGCAAGGCCGACCGAATCGGTGGCCAGCATTGACGTGGCGGTTCGCCAAAAAACGGGCTCGTCCTCAACCCCATAAGCCAGGACCACCGGCACCGAAGGCGTTCGCTTGCCAAGTCGCTTCGCCAAGGGAGCATTGGGAAAAAGCTCCACCATGCCGGGGCTGTTGAACTTTTTGAGGGCAAAGGGCACAAAGCTGCTTCCGAGTCCGCAGGTTTGGTCCACCGCATTGCGCAGCAAGGGGTCCAGCCCCGGAATCCAGCGCATCGCGGGGAACTGAGGCGCCCACAAGCGCGGATTGCTGAGGGTAATGCAGGCATCCTCGACAAAGGCCACCGCAAGGTTGTCGCCCGACGGATGCAGTGCCTTGGCCATATGGGCTCCGTTCACGGCCGATCCAAAGGCAATGATTCCTCCAAACTGGCGGTCGAAGACGTAGCGGTGCTGGTACAAACTGTCCAGCAGCAGTGAGAGTACGCCCCCGTAGGAATGCCCCACGAGAATGTTGTCTTCGACAAAAATATTCTGGGCCGATGAAGCCGCCGCTCCGACCGAACTGAGGTAGGCATCGATGTCCATGGCCGAGGCCAGCGCGTTCCCGTTCTGCCAATACTGGTGCGGATTGAGGTAAACCACCTGCCTTGCGGGGTAGCCTGCGCTTCCTTGAAAGGCAGTTCGCGCGGCAAGCAGGTTCCAGCTGTCGGAACTTCCACCCAGTCCGTGCAAAAAGTGCAGGATGCGGTAGCCCGACGTCGCCGTTTTGCCGGCCCAGGAGAGGTTGGGCGCAGGGAGAATAGGGGACTCCCATGCGATGGGCCCCGAAGGCAGGCTTGGGAGTGTAGCCGGGTCGCTGCAGGGCTGGGCTGCGGCCGACCAGGAGAGCATGAGGCTCAGGGCGGCAATAAGCCCAACGACCAGGGCAATGGGTTTAGCAGATTGGGTGCGCGGGCTAGAAGTGGGCATGGTACAAATAAATTTAAAATTGAATAAAACTACTGGCATAGGTTTGATTACCTAACTGAATTTGAATGGTATACCTGCCTGAATTAAGTCCCTTAGGATTCCAGGCAAGCGGCAGGGTTCCCTGCGGGGGCTGCTCTGCCGTCAGGCGGCCGAAGGAATCCACGCATCGTATGGCCGAGGGCCAAATACCCGCGGAACCTTCTAAAGAAACCTGCAGTTCCTGTAGTCCTCTTGGGTTGGGTTGCAGGCTTAAGCTGGGTTGGGATTCCGCGCCAGAGGGCCCGTAGCCAACCAGGCTGCTGCGCTGGGTGAGGGACCAATCCTGCATGCAAAGTCCGTTCAGGGTGCTGCGGCTAAAAATCCGCTCCTCGGCCCAGATGGACCAGCGGTTTCCCGAGGGCCTCCAGCTGAAGGCAATGCTGCTGTCGCCCTTGGCATAAACCTGTTGGGGCGTCGTGCTGCGCCAGGTGAGGGTCCAGCCCGATCCCAGCTCCATGGCTTCGTCAAGTCGAATTCCTTCGGGGGGAATGCTGCTTCGCATGGGCGGCGATCCAAGCTGCTCGCTCGGGGCCGGGGGGCTGCCCATCCAGTCTTCGCGAGGGCTCAAAAGCACTTGGCTCGAGGTGAGTTCGCGCCCATCGGGGTCGGTCCACCACTGGCGGGCGGTGCGGGTTTCGCGCATTTTCAGGGCCTCGAGATCCCAGGGAAGGAGGTAGGCAGTATCGGCCAAATCGCTTAAGCGACTGCCGCGAAGGGTGGTCTCGGTGGCCGTCCAAAAGCTGGATTGGGCGCTTGCCGAGTGCGAGAGGGTCATGGCCACCAGGGACCAAGCGGGGAATAGTAGTGCGTGCTTCATGAGCCAAAGCTGCCCCATCCCGCCGGGCCCTAATCGTGTTTAAACGAAAGCCAACGGCCCCCTCTGAAATACCCTTAAACGCCGCTAAGCCAGGGCGCAAATTGGCAATTATTCCCGACCTTTGCAGCATGTACAATGTAGAGGCCATTCGAGCGGAATTCCCCATCCTGCAGCAGACAGTGCACGGTCGGCCCTTGGTCTACCTTGACAATGCCGCGACCACTCAGAAGCCGCGTTCGGTAATTCAGGCCATCGTCAACCACTACGAGAACAACAACAGCAATGTGCACCGTGGCAACCACACCCTGAGCCAGCGCGCCACCGATGCTTTTGAGGCCACCCGGGGCAAGCTGCAGCGCCACCTCAATGCAGCCTTTGAGCACGAAATTATCTACACCACCGGCACCACAGGGGCCATCAACCTTGTTGCGCACGGATTCCGTTCGCTCTTAGGCCCCGGCGACGAGGTTTTGGTCAGCCAGCTGGAGCACCACAGCAACCTGGTTCCCTGGCAGATGCTTGCCCAGCACAGCGGAGCCACCCTGCGCTACATTCCGATCTTGCCCGACGGCAGCCTCGACCTCGACGAGGCCCAGCGCCTGATCAATCCAAAGACGAAGTTGCTGGCATTTAACCATATATCCAATGCCCTCGGGACGGTGAATCCCGTCAAGCAGCTCGTCGATTGGGCTCACGCGGTAGGGGCCTGCGTGCTGGTTGACGGAGCCCAGGGCATGGCCCATCGCCGGGTAGACGTGCAGGCCCTTGACGTGGACTTTTACACGGCATCCGCGCATAAAATGTATGCCCCTACTGGAATCGGCCTGCTTTATGGCAAAACAGAATGGCTAGAGAAGCTACCTCCCTACCAAGGCGGCGGCGAAATGATTTCCACAGTTACCATGGGGCAAAGCACCTACGCGCCCCTGCCCTTCAAGTTTGAAGCTGGAACCCCCAGTATTGAAGCAGTCGTGGGCTGGGGTGCCGCAATGGACTGGGTAACAGCCCTTGGAATGGATGCCCTGATGGCGCACGAGTCCGAGCTAATGGCCTACGGCACCGAGCAACTCACCGCCATCGACGGCTTGGTACTGTTTGGAACGACTGCCGACAAGGCGGCCGTACTGAGTTTTGGTTTTGCCAATGTTCACCCCTATGATTTGGGAACCTTGCTCGACCAGCAAGGCGTAGCGGTTCGGTCGGGGCAGCACTGCGCCCAGCCCATCATGGACTACTACAGCATTCCCGGAACCGTGCGCGCCAGCTTTGCCGCCTACAGCAACCACGACGACGTAGACCGACTTGTGGCCGCAATCAACCGCGCCATGCGCATGCTCAATTAACCCGCGATCATGGCCAACCTAAGCATCCTCCAGGCTCGCGAAGCCGAAGTCGTCGAAGAATTCGAATTTCTGGACCAGTGGATGGACCGATACGAGCATATTATTGCTCAAGGCAAGGAGCTCCCCGCGGCCCAGGACGCCATTAAAACCGACGACAACCTCATTCGCGGCTGCCAGTCTAAGGTTTGGATTACCGCAGAGAAGCGCGAAGGCCTTGTGTATTTTATCGCAGATTCCGACGCAATTATTACGCGCGGACTCGTTGCGCTCCTGCTGCGGGTATGCAACGGCCTCCCTCCCGAGGTACTGGCCCAAGCGAGCTTCGGCTTTCTTGCGGACATTGGCCTGACCGAGCACCTAAGCCCGACCCGCGCCAACGGCTTGCAGAGCATGATGAAGCAAATTCGCCTTTATGGTCTAGCCTTTCAAGCACAAAACTGATACTATGCTTACCGAACTAGAAATGCAATCCATTGGCGAACAGGCCGTGGACGTGCTCAAAACCATCTACGATCCAGAAATTCCCGTAGATATTTATCAACTCGGACTCATCTACGACGTCCAAGTGAGCGACGAGGGAGACATTCACGTGCTCATGACCCTGACTTCACCCAACTGCCCTGTGGCGGAGTCTCTGCCCGAAGAGGTGAAGGAGAAAGTGGGCACCCTGCCTGCCGCCGGCAAGGTCGAGGTGGAGATAACCTTTGATCCGCCCTGGACCCGCGACATGATGAGCGACGAGGCCAAGCTGGAACTGGGAATGCTCTAGCCCCAGCCCCAGTACTCCCAACGAACATGAGCCAGGATTTCATCACCAACCGAGTAGCGCAGAGCGCCCTGGTCACCTTTGACCTAGAAGACTTTTGGCCTTCGGGTGGTCTGCGGACCCTTCATCTTAGCGAGATAGCCCCTGAGGGAGTACTTCGCGAGGCGGACGTTCGGTCGTACGTGCGAAATATAAAAAAGCATACGTATCAAAATGCGGTACTGGCCATTGAGGGGTCCGAAGACTTCATTGTGCCCCAGTGGTTGGGCCCCATGCTTGCGTCGTCGCTTGCCGATTCGGTTCATTTTGTGGGTTTTGGCCTGCCTTCTCAGGTGCTCTCGGCCTACTACGCGCAGGCCCTTGCTCAGTATAACTGGACTGCGCTCAAGGGGTCCAAGGTCTTGCTCAAAGGCTGCGGGCGGCACCCCGTGCCCGACACCGCCTATGCGGCGGCAGCGTTGCACCTCAGCCGCGTGGTCCTAAAGCTTATGTATGGCGAGGCCTGCAGCAACGTTCCCCTCTTTAAAAGTGAGGCAGAGGGCATCAAGCCTTAAACCAAAGCCGTCTGACCGCGTTACCTAAACGAGTACTCAAAAAATCAGGTCTTATGCCAAAAGCTGTAGTTGAATTTCGAATTGTTTCCCTGAACCGCCGCATTGAGCCCTTGCGGACTGCAATCTTGGGCCATGAGCTCTACCCCCTGATGCAAAGCATGACCGAAGTGCGGGTTTTTATGGAGCACCACATTTTTGCGGTCTGGGACTTCATGCGCCTTCTTAAGTCGCTGCAGCGGGACCTGACCTGCGTAGACGATGCCTGGGTTCCCACCAAAGACCGCGAAACCCGTCGGCTGATTAACGAGATCGTGGTTGCTGAAGAGTCCGACGTAGACATCAACGGCCAACCGGCCAGCCACTACGAGCTTTACCTCGATGCAATGCGCCAGGCCGGGGCCAATACCCAGACCATCGTGAGCTTTGTCAATAAGCTGCAAAATGGATACAAGGCCAAGGACATGCTTCGCTTCAACCTGGCCGAGATTGACGAGGCCATGATGGACTTCTTAAAAGCGACAGACCGAATTCTCAAGAGGGGCAAGCTGCACCAAACGGCGGCGGCCTTCACCTTCGGGCGCGAAGACCTGATTCCAGACATGTTCACCGCCCTCATTAAAAAGCTGTACGCCGAGCACCCCAGTGAGCTCAGTGCCTTTGTTTACTACCTCGACCGCCACATTGAGCTCGACGGAGACCAGCACGGCCCCATGGCCATTCAAATGATAAAAAACCTTTGCAAAGAAGACGACCAGCTTTGGCTCGAAGCCGAGGATGCCTGCGTGGAGGCTCTTGAGGCCCGCCTTAAGTTTTGGGATGCGATAGCCGCGAAGATTCGCCGCAGCGAACTTGTGAACTAAGGTTAGCCTTAAGCGCGACTAGGCCTTTCGGAGGTCAGAAAGCACGTCTTTTTTAACCCGGCTGAGGTAGACTAGCCTCTTCTCGTGGCTTACAAAGGGAACGCTCCAAAACTGCCGCGTCTTGGTTTTGAACCAGCCAAAAACAAAGGAGTATACACCCATCACCAAGCGAAGCTTCACGGAATTTAGGTAAAGGGTCAAAATAGGCAGGGCTGGCGCGCCATGAGTCATATAGGTCCGCACTTTCTTATCGGCTAAAAGTGGCTTGGGGTAGGCGTAAATCTTGGTAATCGGAATAAAGTTATAGGCATAACCCGGGGTAAAAACCTCGTCAAAAAAGGTTTCAAGCCGAGGGGTCAGCCGAAACCACCAAACGGGCGAAATAAAGTAAATCCGCTCCGACCAGGTAACCAGTTCCTTATAGCGCTTGGTCAGCTCCGTCCTAGGGCGCAGGAAGCTGTCGCGGTAGACGTCGATGATTTGAACTTCTTCGTTGTTGGCCAGAAGCGTCTCTTGGATAGTCAGCATGATGCCGCTGTAGCAAAAAGAGTCCACATTGGGGTGGCCAATAACAATTAAGTTGTTCATTTTGGCTCCTACTTTGTTTTTTTCTTGGCAGACTTTTCTTTGGGGAACCGACCGTAGTTACCGATGCCGTCCACGTCAACCTCGTCTGTTTTGCCGACAATCAGGCTTTGGTTCTTCTCTTCTTCGATCTGAAGTTGATTCTGGCGATGCACCATCATCAAATAGCCGGAGAGGTATGCCACAAAGAT
>JBEEMM010000042.1:0-9943 GCA_041192685.1 Bacteroidota bacterium
ATTTTTCACAGCATGCCCCTGACGTTTTTGCTCAGTAACTTTTTGCTCGTGCCGCCGCTGCTCATGGTCTATCCCTACAGCATCTTGGCATTTTGCGGACTTCCCATGCCCGATCCGGAGCCCCTGCTCGAGGGACTTACTCGATTTGCTTCTGATCCTCGCCTGGTCTGGACGGACCGCTTCCCTTCGCCGACCCAAACGGCGCTGCTGGTGTTTTATGCACTGGCTGGGCTCCTGGCCCTGCGCAACCGAAGGCCTTGGATTGTGGCAGCGGCCCTTGCCTTCACGGCGCTAGTTTTGGCCCAAAGCGGACCCCGTTTGCACCGCGAGCAGCGTTGGATTGCTTTGGGGCGCGGAATAGCCTGCATTCAGGTGCGCGGAGACAGTGTCCGTATCTATGGCACCAAGTACCTATTGGCCAACGACTTCCTATGGACGCGATCCATGCAGCCCTATTTTAAGTCCCGAGGAATAAAACACCTCGAGAAGCACCCGCGTTCCTTTGAGGTAATGGAGCAGGGGCTTAGAGCCCAGCAAATGGGCCTAGGCCATGAGGTCCCGAAGCGCGATGACCTGCCGGGCCTCTCGAGGGTCGTGAACCCGCAGAATTTGGGCTCCGCGTTCTAGGGCCCAGGCGTGAAGGGCCGATGTAGCGGGCAGAGCCTCATCCTGACTAATGTTCAAAGATTTGGTTATGAGCGACTTGCGCGAAACACCAACCAGTATTGGGTGGGCAAAAACGGTCAAGAGTTCAAGGTCTCGAAGCAATCTTAGGTTGCCTTCGGGTGATTTTCCGAAACCAAAACCGGGATCGAGAATCACGTCGTTGAGGCCCGCCTCACGGGCTAAAATGAGGCGCTCGCTGAGCTCGAGAAGTACTGCAGGGCTCACCTCGTCGGGGCCGAGGGTTTGAAAGTCGGCTCCTTCGCGGCCAGTAGGGTAGTGGGTAAGCACATAGGGCGCGCGGGCCTCTGCCGCAACCGACCAAATTAGGGGGTCCAGGGTTCCGCCCGAAATGTCATTGACTACGTCTGCGCCCTCTTGGAGTGCCCGGCGAGCAACCTCCGCCCGGAACGTGTCTACCGACAGGGGCAAATTGGGGCCAAAGCGCTGCCGAAGCCGGCCAAAGGCACCTTCAATTCGGGACCATTCCTCGTCGATGCTGGGCCAATCTGCGCCGGGTCGGGTGGAGCAGCCGCCCAGATCAAGCCAATCGGCACCCTCGCCCAAGAGCCGGTCTGCCTGCTCCTCGAGCTGGTCCAGTCCCGACAGGCGGCTCGGCTTGTAGTAGGAATCCGGGGTGGCGTTTAGTATGCCCATGACCATAGGGCGGTCCGCAGCAAAAAGTCGGCCGCGAAGGTTCAGGGTAAATGGACGAAACGCCGTACTTTTCACCCTGTAAAAGTATGGCCAACACCGCAACCCAATACGCCCACGAAATCGCGCTCTGCCGGGCTCTTTTTGGCAACAAACTCAAGGACTACGGCGCCGCCTGGCGCATTCTTCGGTTGCCTTCGTTGACCGATCAATTGTTCATAAAGGCGAATCGCCTCCGCACTATTCAAGACGCCGGCCAGCAAAAAGTGGCCGACAGCCAAGAGGGCGAGTTCATTGGAATCGTCAATTATTCCATCATGGCCCTGATTCAGATGGACCGCGGGGTGGTCAGCGAGCCTGATTTGAACCTGCAGGATGCCTTGGACGCGTACGACCAGCAGGCCGCTCGAATTCAGGCCTTGATGGAAGCGAAAAACCACGACTACGGGGAGGCATGGCGCGACATGCGCATCACCTCGCTCACCGACCTAATTTTGCAGAAAGTGCTGCGCGTCAAGCAGATCGAAGACAACTCGGGCAGCACGCTGGTCTCCGAGGGGGTCGACGCCAACTACATGGACATGGTGAACTACGCCTTGTTTGCCCTGATCCTAATGCGCAATTCCTGAATAATCCGGAACAATCATTGCAACCCGAGGTTTTAACTTTAAATAATCAATTCTCATGGACCTAATCCTCATCAGCGCCGCCTTCTTGGTCACTTTGGCCTCAACCTATGCCTTGCTTTCGGTTAAAATGCAGCTTTTGAAAAAGGAACTCGAGCGCCGCTCTGAGTAGTCTTTTTTAAGTCTTTACCGCATGAAATTTTCTAGTCTAGCGCAAAACCTGATACGCCTTGTCTTGGGCGGACTGTTTATTTTCTCGGGCGTCATAAAAATGAACGACCCCTTGGGCTTTAGCTACAAGCTCGAGGAATACTTTGGTGCCGACGTGCTCAATTTGGAGTTTCTGCAGCCCATTGCGCTGCCCATGGCCATTTTCTTAGTCGCCTTTGAGGTGGTCCTCGGTTTATTAATGCTCCTGGGGCATCTTCGCTTTTTCACCTTTATTAGCATGGCAGGCCTCATGGCCTTCTTCACCTTTTTGACGTTTTACAGCGCCTACTTTAACAAGGTTACCGACTGCGGATGCTTTGGCGACGCCATTCCCCTGACCCCTTGGCAGAGCTTTGGTAAAGACGTTATCTTGAGTGTCTTAATTGGTATTTACTACGCCCTTGGCCTGTCCAATGCCAGGCCGATTGTGAATTTTAAGGCAGCGGCAGCAGTGCTTGGCTTGTCGGTTATTGCCATGGCCGGGTTCACTGCTCAGGTCATGAATCACCTCCCAGTATGGGATTTTAGGGCCTATAAGCCCGGAACAGACATTGCGCGGGCGATGGCGCCGGCGGAAGAGTTGGGTTTGACTCCGCCCCAGTTTGATGCGTTGTACACCCTGCGCAAGGGAGAAGAGGTAATGGAGGTAACCGGTACCGACTACGTCGAGCAGAAGTGGTGGGAAAAGCCCGAGTGGGTCATGGACGCCGAGGCCACCCAGACCATTAAGGTTGCCGACGGCTACGTGCCTCCGGTTCACGATTTTGCCATTGCTCCTGGGGGCGAAGACCAGACCGCCCAGTGGCTTGCCTACCCTGAATCCTACTGGTTGGTGGCCTATGATTTTGAACGTGCTGACATGGAGCAGCTTGAGCGCCTTTGCCGGGAAATGCAAAAAATGCAGGACCGAGGCATCCCCGTGGTCGGCCTAACCTCAAGCGGAGTTGAAGAAATTGAATTGCTTAGGGCCCGCACCCAAACAAACTTCCCGTGGTCCAACGGCGACGGAACCGCGCTCAAGACCATAGTGCGCTCCAATCCAGGGGTAACCTACCTGCGCAAGGGGGTAGTGGTAAGCCACAGCCATTTTAACGACTTTCCGCTCACGAAATGAGGCCTTTGGGCAATGCCCTTCTCGTGCTCTGGGGCGTCGCGACCCTTGTCTTTTTTCTTTTTCATTCGGTAGGCGGCGACCCGGCCCGCATGATGCTGGGTCAGGTTGAAGATCCTCAGGCTCTCGCGGCCTTGCGCGCTTCGTATGGCTTGGACCAGCCCCTGCTCACGCAGTACGGGCGCTATTTGGGCGGCATGTCGCCCCTGCGGCCAGTCGACGGAGTTTGGGGGCTTCATTGGCCTGACTTGCAGACTTCCTACCAGCAGCGTGGGGTTCCCGTTGCGCAATTAATCGGTCAAACGCTGCCCAATACAGCCTTACTCGCCTTTGTTTCGCTCGGTGCTGCAGTGCTAATTGGCATTCCCTTGGGTCTTTACTCGGCACTCAGGGCGGGTTCTTTTGCGGACCGTGCCATAACGGTCTTGAGCACCGTGGGCATGGCAACTCCCTCTTTTTTCTCAGCCCTTTTGGTAGCCTGGGTTTTCGCCTTTCTGCTTCACGACTACACCGGCCTTCCCCTGACCGGAAGCCTTCGAGAGCTCGACGACTTTGGCAATGCGGTGAGTTGGGAGTGGTCGCATTTGATTCTGCCGGCCCTGACTTTGGCCCTCAGGCCTATTGGAGTTATTGTTCAGATGATGCGCTCTTCTGCGCTAGAAATTATGAACTTAGATTACGTTAGAACAGCCTATGCCAAGGGTTTGACTACCAGTCAGGTTTTGCGCAGGCACGTGCTTCGCAATTCACTTAATCCACTCATCACCACAATTTCTGGCTGGTTTGCCTCCCTGCTGGCTGGGGCTGTTTTTGTGGAGACCGTCTTTGGCTGGCGCGGTTCGGGCAAGCTGATGGTCGACGCCTTGGAAGGCCGCGACTTTCCGGTCGTAATGGGCAGTATTTTGGCCCTTTCCCTTGTTTTTGTGCTGCTTCAAGCCCTGGTCGATTGGCTCTACCGCGTTGTGGATCCGCGGGTGAGGGCGAGCTAGGCGCCTACCTTTGCTGTTCTTAAAAAACCACCCTATGAAAATTCTCGCCGGCAATTGGAAGATGAACACCTCCTTCGAAGAGGGCTACAACCTTATTGAAACCCTTAAAGCGGAACTCAGTCCGGAGCGTTTGGGAGACGTGGTTGTGGTTATTGCTCCGCCCTCGATTCAGCTCACGCAGGCGGTGGACTTGCTGGTGGACTACCCAGAGCTCGCCGTGGCAGCGCAAAACGGCCATGCTGGGGACTACGGTGCCTTTACCGGCGAGGTCAGTATGGCTCAATTGGCCGATGCAGGGGCCGATGCGGTGATTATTGGTCACAGTGAGCGCCGCCAGTTCTTTGGCGAGTCCGATTCTGTGGTTAATAAGAAGGTGCTCTCGGCTCTAGAGCAGGAGCTTCGTCCCATCGTCTGTGTGGGCGAGGTCCTTGAAGTGCGCAAGGCGGGCAAGCACCTTTCGGCGGTAAAAGAGCAGCTCCGTCTTGCCCTTGAGGGAGTTAGTGGCGACCTGGCTGAAAATCTTGTGATCGCCTACGAGCCGGTTTGGGCCATCGGGACCGGCGAGACGGCCACGGCCGCTCAAGCTCAAGAAATGCACGCCCACCTTCGCGGCCTGCTCCGCGAGCTCTACGGCGACCTGGCCGACCACCTTCCCATTGTCTACGGGGGCTCCTGCAAGCCCAGCAACGCAGCCGAGCTCTTTGCGCAGGCCGACGTGAATGGTGGGCTTATAGGCGGTGCCTCGCTGGTGGCTTCGGATTTTATTGCATTAGCAGACCTGCTTCACCAGTCCTAATGGACTACGTTGAGCTGCGCATCACCGCGAGCGATCCACGAGCGATCGAGCTTCTTTATGCGGACCTAGAGCCCCTTCAGGTCGAGGCGGTTCAGCAAGACGGCGACGATTTGTTGGCTTATCTGCCCGCTGCACTGTGGACGGGTCAGGCGGAATTCCCCATGGCCTCTGCAATGGCTGCCATTTCGTGGACCGAGCGCCGCATTGCCCACCAAAATTGGAATGAGGTTTGGGAGTCTTCATTTGATGCATTAAATATTGGCAGTGATTTGATTATCTATGCCCCATTTCACAAAGGATTGAGGCTAGAAGACTTCCGCTACCGCATTCAAATGCTTCCTAAAATGGCTTTTGGAACCGGGCACCACCCCACGACCTACCTGATGCTACAGCGGGTTCTTGAAGCTGATCTACGCGGCCTTAAGGTGCTCGATATGGGCTGTGGAACCGCCATTTTGGCCATTCTTGCTCTGATGCACGGTGCAGAGCAGGCCTTGGGAATTGAGATAGAGCCGCACGCAGCCGACAATGCCCACGAGCTCGCCGAACTGCATGAGTTAAGCGACCGATTAGAGGTCCGCACCGGCGACATCTCGGCCCTGCGGCCCGACGAAGAATTTGAGGTAATCTATGCCAACATTCACCGCAACGTTCTGCTCGCCGACATGGGGCGCTATGCTTCAGCACTAAAGCCCAGAGGCCAACTGCATTTGAGCGGATTCTACCGCGCCGACCTGCAGGCCATTGAGGCGGCGGCAAGAGAAGTTGGCCTGATAACCACCCAACAGCAGGAACGCGAATCTTGGCAGGTTCTGACTGTGGAAAAGTCGGTGAATTAAACGCATCGCGCGCGCTGCAGCCCTGCAAATCGTGAGTACTTTGCAGGGTACCTGTGAAATACTTCAGCGCCCTTTTTGCCCTTTTGCTCTGCACGGTTTTGCCGGCACAGACCCAGCGCAGTTTGGGCGCGTCCGAAGCCGATTTTTGGCGGGACTTCAGCAAACTTTATGCGGAATTTATTCCTAAAAAAGAATCGGACCAGGACCTATTAAACTTTAAGTCGGTCTACGACGACCCCAGCTGGGAGCACCGTGCGGCCTTCCAAGATTTGACCCGCGAAATGCTGCGCAAGCGCATCGTCGACGCCCAAACCTGGACGGAATGCCTCAAGCTCGCCATAGGCTGGTACTCCAACGCAAGCGATCAAGCTCAGAATCGCTGGTGGGCCGAGACGGCAGAATTGGTCCAAAAAAGCAGCAGGGCTGCCCTATCCGAGTACCTGCATACCGCCTCAGGAATGTCGGTCGGGTTCGGCTCCCCCAATGCGCGACTCCGCCTTTTTGAGGCAGGTCCCCTGCGTTGGGAACTGGAATTTGGCGACGCTACCCTAGACGAAGAATCGCCAAGCACCCGCTACCGCATCGAAGGGGCGGTACTCCGCGGCTACTTTAAAAACGATTCCACGCAAATAGACAGCCTCAGTGGTTGGTACGATCCGCGCAGCGCCCTACTTACCGCTGAATCAGGCAGGGTGGATTGGTACCGAGCGGGCTATGGTTATGGCGAGGTCTACAATGAGCTCGGCCGGTTCAACCTTGACCTTAGGCAGACCGGTTTTGCCGTAGACAGCGCCCTGCTTCAGAGCCTTTACTACATCAATCAACCCCTGCGCGGACGCTTCGAGGAGCGCCTTGGTACGCGCAGTACTGCAGAGAACGCGATGTATCCTCGCTTTGAGGCCTATGCCAACGACCTGGTCATTCCCAACTTTTTTGAAGACGTAACCTACCGCGGGGGTTTCTCCCTAGTGGGCGCTAATTTTTTTGCCTCCGGAAGCCCTGAAACTCCTGCTGCCTTTGAATTCATGAGGGATTCTTCTCTGGCCGCAACCCTTAGGGCAGACCGTTTTGTGGTGAGGCCCACCGGCCTCTCCGCCAAGGTGAGCGCCTTCTCGCTCCGCTTGGGAACCGAGGATTCGCTTCACCACGCCAAGGTCGAGGTCAAGTACGCTCCAGACAGCCGCGAACTTCAAGTGTTTCGGCCCGATCAGGGCCTTGCCATCAAGCCCTTTAGCGACAGCTACCACAACGTGACCATTGACCTTGACCAGCTGCGCTGGACCACCAGCGAGCCGAGGCTGTTTTTGAGCGGACTCAACATGGGCAGTGGAGCTCCCATGACCATTGAGAGCGACCAGTACTACCGCAACACCCGATACGTGGCCCTTCAAGGATTTGAAAGCGAGAATCCACTGGTTCTGCTCGACCAGGTAGGCCAAGGAGCCTTGGGAGCGCGCATGACCATTAAAGACGTTGCCATTGGCATGGGAATGCCCGTCGACCCCTGCGAGCGCTTGATGATGGAGTACCATTTGCAGGGCTTTGTGCGCTACCGCACCGAAGACCGCAGCCTTGAGATTCTGCCCAAAACGGGCGAGTACGTCATGAACCACCGCAAAAAGCGCGACTACGACGTAATTCAGTTTGAGTCCGTAGTCCCTGAAGGCATGAACGCCGAGCTCAATCTTTTGAACTTCGACCTCGAGGTGGTAGGCGTAGACCGCATTTGGCTCAGCGATTCCCAAAAGGTCAGCCTGCACCCCGTCGGCGGGCGTCTGCTGCTGCACGAGGGTTTGGATTTTGACTTTGACGGACTCATCCGCGCCGGAAGATTTGAGTTTTTTGGACGCGAGCATCAGTTCGACTACCAGGATTTTAGCTTTAGAATGCCCGCCGTGGATTCCATGCGGTTTTTTGTGCCGGCGTTTGAACTCAACGAGCAAGGCGAGCGACCCCTGGTGCGCGTGCGCAACACCCTAGAGAATATTTCGGGAGACCTCTATATTGACCGGCCCGACAACAAGTCCAGCACCCTGTTTAGCCCCGAATACCCCATTTTTAAGTCGGGCAAGGGCGCCAAAATATACTACGACAAGGTCGAGAAGGGCGTCTATGCACGGTCCCGGTTTTATGTGGACCTCGATGCATTTACCATTGATTCGCTGGACAATGCACGCACCGAAAGCCTTGGTTTTGAGTCCACCTTCTTGAGCGCCGGAATCTTTGCCACCCGTCGCCAAGTAATCAAGGTTCAGCGCGATTATTCCCTCGGATTCATCGAAGAAACCGGCCCGGAGGGTTGGGCGGCCTACCCCTCGATGGATTCTGACGCGGGCAGGGTCCGAGGCAGTGTTCAGCTGTCTTTGAGCGGATTTCGCTTCAAGGGCGACCTGACCTACCAAAGGGCTGGAGCAAGTTCCGATGAATTTCGTCTTTATCCGGACTCGACCAAGGGCCGCGGAACCTTTGATCTTCAGGAATTGGCCGGTGCAGCGCGTGGAGCGGGCCACCCATCGGCTCAAGGGACCGACGTGCGCAGCAACTGGCATCCCTACGCTAAAACATGGTATGCCACCACCTTGGGAGCGCCCATGGCTACCTATTCCGCCCGCCCCGCCAAGGCCAGCGGCCGCCTGACCTATCAGCCCGACCGATTGAGCCTCAAGGGAACCGCCGCCTTTAACCTTGCAGAACTAAGCGGCGCAGACCTCAAACTTCACCACAAGTGGATCCAGAGCGGCATGGCGGACTTCAGGGTTAAGGGCGAGCCTGAGGCCCAATGGGGATTCAGCCTAAAGAATGCGAGTGCTGACGTGGATTTTGTGGCCGAAAAAGGCAAATTCTCTTTGCTCGACGGCGACCGCAGCGTGGACTTTCCGCGCAACCAGTACCAGGCCGAGATGGACCGGGCCAGTTGGGACATCCTCGAGAAGAGCATCAGCCTTCAAAAGGGCAGCGGCGTGGATTCCCGCATGACCAGTACCCATCCTGGCCAAGACGGTCTGACTTTCTTGGCGGGTCGCGCCAAGTTTTGGTTGATTCCGAGTCGCTTGGAAGCCTATGGCGTGCCCCATATTGACATTGCAGACAGTAGGGTTGTTCCCGACTCCGGCCGTGCGACCATCAAGGAACTTGCCGACATGCAGCCCCTTCACAATGCCCGTATTTTGGCCAGCAGGGTAGGGGCCTACCACAAAATAGATTCCGCAGAGTTAAAGATTCAGGGTCGCTTAGACCTTTATGGCAGTGGTATTTATCGCTACCTCGACCAAAATAACAAGAGCTGGCGCATTCCCATGGGCCGCATTGACGTTGATAGTTCCGACCAAATGGTGGCTCAGGGTGAACTCGGAATTCAAGACGACTTTTTTTTAAGTCCCTATTTTAGGTACTACGGAATCGTGCGCATGGAGGCGCAAAATCCCCAGCTAGAAATGGACGGCCGCATTCGCATAACCGCCGAATGCCCTGCTTTGGAGACGGACTGGATTATTACGCGCACGCGCATCGATCCCATGGATATTCTGGTGGCTTTGCCCGACCCCGATACGGCCCGCCCCGCGCAAACCGTGTACAACGGAATCTACCTAATGCAGGATTCCATTACTCCCTACACGGCTTTTGTGCGGCGCAACAACCCCAACGTCGCGGTGGAGCTCTTTAGTACCAATGGGGTGCTCTACTACGACGAGAGCAGCAAGTCCTACATTGTGAGCAGCCTGCGCCGTGTGGCTGACCCAGAGGCTCCCGACAATTGGCTGGAGCTCAATACCCAGTCTTGTGCCGTCACCGGCTATGGGCAAATGTCGTTAGGCGCTAAAATGGGTCGGGTCGAAATGTCTGCCTACGGACGCATCGAGCACCGGCTTCGCTCTGGCCGTATGGGTGCCAAGGTGGCCTTGACCCTGGACTTTTTAATGCCCGAAGAGCTATCGAAGCCTCTTAAGACCGCACTCCTTTCTGCCTCGGGCGGACCCACCGACCCGGCCAACGAGGTGCTCGGCGAGGCCCTTCGCCGCAAGCTCGATGCCAAAGACCTCAAGCGCTACTATGAG
>JBEEMM010000043.1:0-9859 GCA_041192685.1 Bacteroidota bacterium
GTAAAAATGCCAAGACAGCGAGGCGCGCACATCGACGGGTATCACCGATGCCTGAACGCCGCGCAAAAAACGCTGGCTTGCCCGAGGCCAGGGCCGATCGTGAATGCCCCAGGGCTTTAGGCGCCAAGACGAAACCTCTCCGGCGGGGAACATTATAAGGCATCCGCCCTGCTCCACCCAATGCTTGGCTTCGATGAGTCCGCGCCCGGATGCGTAGGGGCTTCGGTACTTGCCTTCGAAGGGATTCACCGCGATGAGGTAGGGTTTTAAGGACTCAATTCGGTTAAGCAATGCGTTGCCCATGACGCGAACGTCGGGCCGAACGGCCGAAACAATTTGAAGCAGGGCCAGGCCGTCCATTGCGCCAAGGGGGTGGTTTGCGGCAAAAACAAGGCCTCCGGCGCGGGGAATTCGGTCTAAATCCGACGAAAAGTAGCGAAGTTTTATGCCCCGGGATGCGAGCAGCGCCCGGGCAAAATCGGGGCCCTTGCGGTCGGCAAAACGGGCGTACACTCTGTTGACGCGGTGCCAACCCAAAATTCCAAAAAGAATCCAAATCAGGACATTGGTGGCCTTGGGCCAGCCCAAAAAGCCGCGCACTTCGTCAATGGAAATCAGCGGCTTGGTCTTCATGAGGCTAAGTTAGTCCGGTGCCGTGAGGACCTGAGCAACTTCATGATTTCGTAACACCATGCGAAGCGAACCGCTCGACAGCAGTTCAGCGAGCGCCTCGGCGTCGGGCCGGCGAACGGTGGTCATGCGCAAACCAAACTCGGCACTGGCTCGGTAGCCTGCATTGAGGCGTTCCAATGCGCGCGGAACCGCGATTCTATCGTTGTTTACCGCAAACTGGGTCGAGAGGGCACGGTGCTGCGCAGCCCTCACCAAAAGACCTTCTTCGGCAAAAATTCGGTAGACCTCGCTGAGGTTACCCTCCGACAAAAAAGTAAAGTCGCGGCTCGCAACCTCAATGAGCACCTGATTCTCGTGGCGAATCCAGCAGGGAACCTCTGGGCGAAGGGCCGCAAAGGGCCCAACCTCGGTGCCGGCTGCCTCAGGGTTCATGAAGGAACGAATTTGCAGTACGGTTCCTCCTTGCGCCAGAGGCTGTATGGTCTTGGGGTGAATGATACTGGCTCCATAAAAGGCCAGCTCGATGGCCTCCCGGTAGGGCACCTCCTCAAGGAGGACGGCTCCCTCAAAAACCTTAGGGTCGGCGCTGAGCATGCCGGGAACGTCCTTCCAGATGCACAAAACCTTGGCTTGGAGCGATTGAGCAAACACCGCCGCGCTGTAGTCGGAACCTTCACGCCCCAGGGTCGTGGTGCTTTGGTCGGGCGCAGAACCAATAAAACCTTGGGTGACGCTTACCTCTGCAGGATTTGCGAGGGCCTCGACCACGGCGGCTTGGGTTTGGGTCCAGTCTATGCTGGCCCGTCGGTAGGTCGCGTCGGTTCGAAGGACCCTTCGTGCGTCCAGCCACTGGGTGTCGCGGCCGTCGGCGCGCAGGGCAGCTGCAAAGAGGAGCGACGAGGCGATTTCGCCCAAAGAAACCGTTGCGTCGTAGCGCGGATTATAAGCTTGCTCCGAATTCACTTGGTCGGCCTGGACCCACAGGGCTTGAAGTTGGTCGCGGAGCTCCGGGTCGAGCAGGCCCAATTCTTGGGCTATGCCCTCGTGAAAGCTCGCGATTTCGAGAAGCTCGCGCTGGGCCTCATCGTGCTGGCCCAGCTCGCGGGCCTGAATAAATCGCTCCAGCGCATTGGTCGTTTTGCCCATGGCCGAAACCACCACCAGCAAGGGAGCCGTGCCGTAGTCGCGAACCAGCCGGACCGCGTTGCGCAGGGCCTCGGAGTCTTTGACCGACGCGCCACCAAACTTAAATACCGACCAATTATGAGGCATAAGGAGGGTATCGAAGGGGGAAGTTCGTCAGGGCCAGCTCGCCGAGGCGGCAGGGAATCCAATCTCGGTTCAGCTCGGCTCCCAAGCCCTCATAAAAGTCAATTGCGGGCTGGTTCCAATCGAGAACTTCCCAGTGAAGGCGCTGGGCTCCAATGGACTGAGCCCAGGACACTGCGACTTCGAGCAGCCTGCGACCCAAGCCTTGGCCGCGGCAGTCTTCGAGCACCACGAGGTCTTCGAGGTGGGCCGTCAAACCCTTCCAAGTAGAGTAGCGTCGGTAGCAGACTACGAGGCCTATGGCCCTTCCTTGGCCTTCGGTGGCCAGCCAGGCTTCAAAGTGTCCGGCCTCAAGGTCCGCCCGCATGACGGCCTCGGTGAGGGTCACCGCATGGGGGGCGCGCTCAAAGTCCGCAAGTACCCGCACCAGGCTGAGCACCGCCGGAATGTCGCCAGTACCCGCTTTGCGTATCAAAATACCTTCAGAATGCGCCACCACGCAACGAAAGTAATGCACTTCGGCTATCTTTACCGCAACCCTAGACCACTACCTTATGAGTGCAGCGCGCGCTATTACGCTTGGCGAGTACTTGATTGAAAACCAAGAAAAATTTCCCTATGCCAAGGGGGACTTGACCGCCCTTCTCTCGGCAATTCGATTGGCGGCCAAGGTCGTTAACCGAGAAATTAACAAGGCCGGCATTACCGATATTTTGGGAGCCAGCAGCGAAGACAATGTGCAGGGTGAGCGCCAAATGAAGCTGGACGTCTATGCCAACGACGTGTTTATCAAGGCCATGCGCCAACGTGGCGAAGTGGCTGGCGTCGCGTCGGAGGAGCTTGAAGACTTTATTGCCTTCACGGACCCGATTCACGCAAACGCCAAGTACGTCATCGCCATGGACCCCCTTGACGGCTCGAGCAACGTCGACGTCAACGTCTCCATCGGTACCATTTTTAGCATTTACCGACGCGTAAGCCCCATCGGCAGCCCCGTGCAGCTTGAGGACTTTTTGCAGCCTGGCAGCGCGCAGGTGGCCGCAGGCTATGTGATTTATGGCTCGTCGACCATTTTAGTCTATACCACGGGCCATGGAGTGCACGGATTCACCCTCGACCCCTCGCTCGGCACGTTTTTGCTCAGCCACGAGAACATTCGCATGCCCCAACGCGGCGTGATTTACTCCATCAACGAGGGGAACTACGTGCATTTTCCGGAGGGCGTGAAGCGCTACCTCAAGTTTTGCCAGGAGCTGGACGTGCCGACCGACCGGCCCTATACTTCACGGTACATTGGGTCCCTGGTTAGCGACTTTCACCGCAATATGATTAAGGGCGGAATTTACATTTACCCCACCGGAACCAAGAGTCCCAAGGGCAAGCTGCGCCTGCTTTATGAGTGCAATCCATTGGCCTTTATTGCCGAGCAATCGGGCGGGCGGGCCACCGACGGATTTAACCGAATTTTGGACCTGAAGCCCGAAGAACTTCACCAGCGGGTGCCGTACTTTGTTGGCTCTACCGCGATGGTCCTCGAAGCCGAGGGTTTTCTTCGCGGTTGAGTCTTTTTTGGCCGCACCTAGTTCATTTTTAGAAATTTACCGCAGCGACCCGCGCGTCGCAGCCTTTTTGCGAACCTGGGCCTCGGCCGAAGCAGGATCGCATGTTCCGCTTTGCGGAGCAGCGGGATCTCTGCAGGCCGTCGTAGCAGCCAGCGCCCTTTTGGAGCTCCAGCGCCCCATGGTCGTGCTTCGCAGCGACAAAGAGGAGGCCGCCTACTTCTTCAACGACCTCGAGAAGCTCCTACCCAATGGGTCGGTACTGTTCTTCCCGGACTCCTACCGCAGGCCCTATGCCGACCGCGACCAGATTGACAACGCCAACATAGGTCTCCGTGCAGAAGTTTTAGACCGCTTGCGCGGAACGAAGCCGATCATTGTGGTCACCTACCCGGAGGCTATTGCCGAGAAGGTCATTACTCGAACCCAACTGGACTCCCGAAGTATGGAGGTTGCACTTGGCGCCAAGCTCGACGTCAACTTTTTAAACGAGTACCTTTTTGAACTGCACTTTGAGCGCGTAGATTTTGTGGAAAAGCCCGGGCAGTTCGCCGTTCGGGGCGGGATTGTGGATGTTTTTTCTTTTGCGCATTCCGAACCCCATCGCCTGGAGTTCTTTGGTTCTGAGGTGGAGAGCATTCGCACCTTCGATGTGGTTAATCAGCTTACGTTGAGCCGTGTAGACCGCATGACCCTGGTGCCCAACGTGGAAGACAAGACCAGCGACGAGCGCCGTGAGTCGCTCACGGCCTATGTGGGTCCTGAGGCCCTAGTTTGGGTGGAGCGTCCCGAAGTGGCCTTGGACAAGCTCGACCGAATTCATGCCCTGGCCGAGGAGGCCTACGTGGCCCTGCAGTCGGTGGTGCGCCGGCTTGAGCCGCACAAGCTCTATTTGCGGGGGGCCGAATGGGAGCGCGAGCTCAAGGGCCGAGTGCTGGCTGTGGACGGCAAGCTTCCGGACCCAAGTTCGCTGCAAACCGCTGCGCAACCCGCGTTTGCCAAGAATTTTGACCTTTTGAGCCGAACGCTCGACGGCCATCGGCAAGCCAAGCGGGCGCTCTGGATTATGTGCGGCCAAGAGAGCCAACGCGATCGCCTGAAGGCGATTTTGACTGACCTTCAGCCCGAGGGGCAGGAGTTGGTGGTTCATTGGATCGACGGGGCGCTGCACCGCGGCTGGGAGGACCCGGTTGCCGGCCTGATCGCCTATGTGGACCATGATCTTTTTGAGCGCTACCAGCGGTTCACGATTCGCGACCAGCATGAGCAGGCCCAAGCATTGACGCTTAAGGACTTGAATGCGCTTCAGGTGGGTGATTATGTGGCGCACATCGATCATGGCATTGGGAGGTTCGGCGGCCTCCAGAAGATTGATGTGGGCGGCGTGAAGCAGGAGGCAATTAAGTTGGTTTACCGGGATTCCGACGTGCTTTATGTGAGCATTCACGGCCTGCACAAGATTGCGCCCTACGCGACCAAGGAGGGTACGGAGCCCAATCTGAGCAAGTTGGGCTCGCCGGCCTGGCAGAATGCAAAAAGCAAGACGAAGCGCCGCGTTAAAGAGGTTGCTTTTGATTTGATTAAGCTTTATGCCAAGCGGCGCGAGGCCAAGGGCTTTTCCTTTAGCCCAGACAGCTACCTGCAGCACGAACTCGAAGCCTCCTTTGCCTTCGAAGACACTCCCGACCAAATCAAGGCCAACTCAGACGTTAAAAACGACATGGAATCCCCCATTCCCATGGACCGTCTAATTTGCGGCGACGTGGGCTTTGGCAAGACCGAAATTGCGGTGAGAGCAGCATTCAAGGCCGTTGCAGACAGCAAGCAGGTAGCCATTTTAGTACCTACTACGCTGCTGGCCTTTCAGCACTTTCGCACCTTCAGCAAGAGGCTCAAGGACTTGCCTGCACGAGTGGACTACATCAACCGATCGCGAAGTGCCAAAGAGGTCAAAGCCATACTTCAAGACCTTGAAGAGGGCAGAATCGACATACTCATAGGCACCCACCGCATCCTGAGCAAAGACCTAAAATTTAAGGACCTGGGCCTCATGATCATCGACGAGGAGCAGAAGTTTGGGGTCAACGCCAAAGACAAGCTTAAAGCATTTAAGGCCAACATTGATACCCTCACGCTGTCGGCGACTCCTATTCCGCGCACCCTGCAGTTTTCGCTCATGTCGGCGCGGGACCTCAGCGTAATGACGACTCCGCCCCCGAACCGCCAGCCCGTAGACACCTACCTGATGGGCTTCAACGAAGAACGGCTGCGAGACTCCATCTCCTACGAAATTAGCCGAGGCGGCCAGATCTTCGTCATCAACAACCGCATTCAAAACCTCAGCGAGGTGGCCGGAATGCTTCAGCGCCTAGTTCCCGATGCCCGCATTGCTACTGGACACGGCCAAATGAACGGGCATGAAATGGAGGAGCTGATTATTGGCTTTATGGAGGCGCGGTTCGACGTATTGGTCAGCACCACCATCGTCGAAAACGGGCTAGACGTGCCGAATGCCAATACGATAATCATACTCGACGCGCACATGTTTGGCCTCAGCGACCTGCACCAGATGCGCGGACGGGTTGGGCGAAGCAACCGCAAGGCATTTTGCTACCTCATCTCGCCTCCCCTTGGCGGACTTCCGGAAGAGGCGCGCAAACGCTTGCAGGCCCTTGAACAGTTTAGCGACTTGGGATCCGGATTTAAGATAGCCCTTCGCGACCTTGAAATCCGGGGTGCCGGCGACCTCCTGGGCGCCGAACAGAGCGGATTCATTAACGATCTGGGCTTTGAAACCTACCAAAAGCTCCTTGCCGAGGCGGTCGAAGAACTCAAGCAGTCTGACTTTAAGGAACTCTACCAGGAGCAGCGAGGCGGATGGACGCAGACGCGGGAATGCCAGCTCGATACCGACTGGGAACTGCTGCTGCCCGACACCTACGTAAACTCGGTCGAGGAGCGACTCCGCATTTACCGAGAGCTCGACGCCTTGCCGGGCCCCGAAAGCCTTGAAACCTATCGCCTAGGCCTTGTAGATCGCTTTGGAACCCTGCCGCCCGCCGCCGAAAACATGCTGCAGTCCCTGCACATTCGCTGGTTGGGCCAGTCCATGGGCATGGATAAAATCCGCATCAAATCCAACAAGCTCATGGCCTATTTTCCGGACGATGGCGATTTTTCGATTCCCGAGCACGTTTTGGGACAGTTTTTGGAGGATCTTCAGAGCAACAGCAGGAGGTTTCAAATGAAGCAAAAGGACCGGCGCAACTACCTTGTCGTGGACGGCGTCTACAAGGTTTCTGAAGCCATTGAATTGCTCCAGCACTGGGATCATAAAAAAGTAAAAGACACAATAGCATGAACGCATTAAGCGCAAAAGGCATCCACAAACGCTACGCTACGCACCACGCGCTGCGGGGCCTAGACATGGAGGTTCCGCAAGGAAGTTTGTTTGGCCTTCTGGGACCCAACGGGGCAGGCAAGACCACGCTCATTAGAATTATCAACCGAATTTTAGAAGCCGACGAGGGCAGCTTGGAGCTCTTTGGCTCGCCCATAGGTCCCGATGCAGCGCAGCGTATTGGCTACCTTCCCGAGGAACGCGGACTCTACAAAAGCATGAAGGTTGGCGAGCAGGCCATGTATTTGGCAAGGCTCCGCGGACTTTCTTCAGCCGACGCAAAACAGCGCTTGCATTCTTGGTTTGAGCGCTGGGAACTTCAGAGTTGGTGGGATAAAAAGGTCAGCGACCTGTCGAAGGGAATGGCTCAAAAGGTGCAGTTCATAACGACCGTACTTCACGAGCCTGAACTCTTGATCTTTGACGAGCCCTTCTCGGGCTTTGACCCAATCAATGCGCAGCTGATTCGAGACGAAATGCTGCGCCTCCACCGCGAAGGACGCACCATTATTTTTTCTACCCACCGCATGGAAAGCGTAGAGGAACTCTGCAGCCACATTGCCCTGGTGCATCAAGGACAGAATGTGCTTCACGGAACGCTGCAGGACCTCAAGGACCAGCACCGATCGGGTAAATTCATCCTACGCTACCGGTCAGAACAGCCTTTAGAACTGCACCTTCCCGAGGGAGTAAGTGCATCCGATCACCGCATTGAAACCGCGGGAATCATTCACCTGGCGCTTCACGCCGGCGTGCAGGATGCGAGCCGGGTTCTCTCCGCCCTCGCAAGCCAAGTACAGCCCTACCAGTTTGAGGAGGTGGTGCCCAGCATCGAAGATTTGTTTATTAAAACCGTTACGCAGGCATGAAGCCATTTTTACTAGTTGCACAGCGAGAAATTACCACTCGAATCCGCAAAAAAAGCTTTTTGGTCATGACCCTCCTCGGGCCAATACTCTTTGGAGCACTCATCACGGCACCTGCCCTACTGTCGAGCTCGAGCGAGCCCGACGACCTCAATCTAATTGTAGTGGACCACAGCTACATCTTGCCCGGAACCCCCAAGGCCGAAGGCGCAAACCTCGCCTACCTCAATCCTGCAGAGGTCAGCGAAGATCAGGGGCTGAAGTTGCTGCGCGAACAAGAGGACGTAGACGGCCTCCTCTACATACCAGAATCCGCCAATGCCGATGCAGAATTCAGCATTCAAAACGCCAAGCTTTACACCAAAGAGACGGCGCCGCTTGGGCTAGCCAGCGAGCTTGAGGGTCTTCTTGAGCGCTTTGCCTACGAGGGCAAGCTTCGCCATTTTGGGGTAGATCCAGCCATCGTGACCCAGGCTAAGTCCACAGCCTCCATCAAGTCCTTGGAATTGAGTGATCAGGGGAGCCAGGCATCAGGTACTGAGGTTAAAACCGCCATTGGATTTTTTGGGGGGATTCTGGTTTATATGTTCACCTTTTTGTACGCAGCCCAAATTATGCGAGGCGTTATTGAAGAAAAAACTTCGCGCATCGTTGAAGTGCTGGTGACCTCGGTTAAGCCAGCCCAACTTATGCTGGGCAAAATTCTAGGCATCGCCACCGTAGGGCTTCTTCAGTTCGGAATCTGGATTGTTCTCACCCTGGCCGTGGCTTCGGCAGCGGGAGCAGCCGGTCTTCTTGATACCGACCCCAGCCAGATGGAGGCCATGTCGTCCGCAGGCATGCCCGAACCCGGCATGATGCAGTCCGCGCTTGAAGCACTTGAAACAATTAACCTGCCTGGGCTCATTGGAATGTTCTTATTCTACTTCCTGTCGGGATACCTTCTCTACGGGGCCCTGTTTGCGGCCGTTGGTGCAGCCGTCGACAGCGAAACCGACACGCAGCAGTTCATGCTCCCCCTTACCCTGCCCCTGGTCCTAACCTTTATCATGGCGAGCTCCATGATGGAGAATCCCAATGGAACACTTGCCGTCGTGTTATCGATGATTCCCCTCTCTGCCCCTATTGCGATGATGATTCGCATCCCCTTCGGCGTTCCCTGGTACGAACTTTTGGCGAGCATGAGCTTCATGGTTCTTGGGTTTCTGGGCACCGTTTGGATCGCGGGGCGCATTTACCGCGTCGGAATCTTGAGCTACGGCAAAAAGACGACCTACGCCGACCTCTGGAAGTGGATCCGAATGAAGCATTAATTAATGGCCATGGCGCACACGGCTGTTCTTGATTTAGGGACCAATACCTTCATTCTTTTGGTGCGGAGCGCCGACGGCGCCCTAGTTTTTAGCGATAAAATATCCGTGCGTCTTGGTGCGGGCGGACTTCGCGACGGAATCATTGCTCCCGACGCTGCGGATCGAGCCCTAGCCGCTGTGGCCCAGCACCTTGCCAGCGCTCGTGCCCATGGGGCAGTGCGAAGCTTCGCCTTTGCCACCTCTGCCATGCGGTCCACGGCCAATGGCGCGGAGCTCGCAGCCCGAATCGAGGCCGAGACCGGACAAGCAATTTGCATCATTGATGGCGACCAGGAGGCTGCCTTTATCGCAGAGGGCGTGGCCCAAGCCTGGCCGGAACTCCGCGACCGGCACCTCATCATGGACGTCGGAGGCGGCAGCACCGAGTTCATTCTTAGGGAGTCGGGGCAAACCCTTTGGTCGGCAAGTTTTAGCCTCGGAGTAAGCAGGCTTTTTGAGCTTTTTTTGCCCAACGACCCCCCAAGCCCGCAGGAATGGACGGAGATCGACCAGTACCTGGAGTCTGAACTGGCTCCATTGTGGGCCGCCCTTGACCAGTATCCCTGTGGGATTTTAATGGGTTCAAGCGGATCCTTTGACACCCTTTACAATGTGATGGCCCGGCAGTCCGGGCGAGAAGAACTGGCACTTACACAAGCTCGGGCAGAATTTGATCTGGCTTTATGGCCAAAGACCTCCAAGGCAATACAGTCCGCCACGACCGAGGCACGACTTTTGATGCCTGGAATGCTCGCCATGCGCGCCGAAACCATGCACCTC
>JBEEMM010000044.1:0-9612 GCA_041192685.1 Bacteroidota bacterium
CGAGTAAAAACCGGATTTTACGATGCATCAAACCACTCCATTCGGAGGCATCCACCGGTAGAAAGTTTCACCCGCCCCGTACCTTCGCGGTATGGACCTTCGCCAGCGCTTTTTGCATTCCTTGGCTCCCACAACCTTCAGCCCTTTGGCGCTCGAGTTTGTGCGGGCTGAAGGGGTCTACCTCTACGACCTGCAGGGCAAGGCCCACATGGATCTTATTTCGGGTATCGGCGTGGCCAACCTCGGCCATAGCCATCCCGAAATCGTCGCGGCGGTCCAGCAGCAGGCTGCGCAGCACATGCACCTGATGGTCTACGGCGAATACGCCCAGCTGCCCCAGGTCGCCTACGCAGAGGCCCTGCTGGCGGCCCTTCCGGCCTCGCTCGACCAAATCTACTGGGGGAATTCCGGGGCTGAGGCGGTCGACGGAGCCCTCAAGCTCACCAAGCGCGCCACCGGCCGAAGCGAAATCATCTCCTTCGTCGGGTCCTACCACGGGTCTACTACGGGGCCCCTGTCGGCCATGGGCAACGAGTGCATGAAGTCGGCCTACCGTCCGCTTGTTCCTGGGCACCGCATCTTCCCCTTCAACGGAACCGAGGTCCTCGACGCCATAGGGACCCACACGGCTGCCGTGCTGGTCGAGGCCATCCAATCGGAATCGGGCTACGTGCCCGCAGATTTTGCCTGGCTCCGCGAGCTGCAGGCGCGGTGCCGCGCGGCCGGGGCCTTGCTGATCGTCGACGAAATCCAAACTGGCTTCGGCCGCAGCGGCGAGGCCTTCGCGTTCATGGCCTCTGGTATCGAACCCGACGTGGTCTGCCTCGCGAAGGCCTTGGGCGGCGGAATGCCCCTCGGGGCCTTTGCCGCCAATCGCACCCTCATGGCCACCTTGGCCGAACACCCCATGCTCGGCCACCTCACCACCTTTGGGGGCCACCCCGTGAGCTGCGCCGCCGGCCTGGCGGCCTGGACCATCCTGGCGCGCGAGCGCTTCGCGCTCCGCGCCCCAATCCTAGAAGACCACTTCCGCCGCGGCCTCAAAGACCACCCCGCCGTGCGCGAAATCCGCGGCCGCGGCGCCCTACTCGCCGTCGTCTTAGACTCCTTTGACCGGGTTCTGCGCGTCCAGCAGTCCCTCATCCAAAAAGGCTTCCTGACCGACTGGTTCCTCTTCGAAAGCCAAGCCCTACGCCTGGCTCCGCCCCTGACCCTGAGCGACGACGAAGCCCAACGCGCCGTAGAAGCCATCCGCGCCAGCCTGGACGAAACCAGCAACAAGTAACTAGCAACTAGCTGTGCGCCTCCTGCCCAACGACGGCAAGCCCAACCACCAGCCCGAGCTCGACGGTTTCCGCGGCCTGGCCGTGCTCTTTGTGCTCCTCGCCCACAGCAGCTTCGCCGGCTATGACCCGCTGGGCATCGACTTCAACCACTTTGGGAGCGTCGGCGTCTACCTCTTTTTTGTGCTGTCGGCCTACCTCATCAACCGCCAAATGCT
This sequence comes from Bacteroidota bacterium, assembly GCA_041192685.1. Lineage (GTDB taxonomy): Bacteria > Bacteroidota > Bacteroidia > Flavobacteriales > Schleiferiaceae > TMED14. Next base: position 1,502 of record JBEEMM010000044.1, read on the forward strand.
CGAGGCCCTGGCAGCCCAGCGCGCCACTCCAAAGTTTTGGCTGCGCTACGCCCTGCGTCGCGTGCTGCGCATCTACCCCATGTACCTGCTTGCCTTGATCGCAAGCTATGTACTCTACGTCAACGGATTTGGCGGACCCATTCACAATGTGGACGACATCCTCAAGCACCTAAGCCTGACCGAGGCCAAGGGAGTGTTCTGGACCATTCCCGTAGAAGTCGCCTACTACCTGATCTCGCCGCTGCTGGTGCTTGCCCTATGGCCCCTGTACCGTGTTCGACCCTGGTTGGCCATGCTCCTGCTGCTGACGGCGACCCTCGCACTTTGGTACACTCGCTTCCTGCATCTCCCAATGCCGCTGTTTTTGCGCTTTGCGCCCGTCCTTGCCTTCGGAACCTTGCTGGCCATGGCCCAGCGCCGCCTGCGGCTTCCCGGCGGAATCGGACTCGCCCTTTTTGCCCTGATACTGACCACGGTTCCGAGCGCCGCCCGCGCCCTGTACGGAGTCAGCATCTTCCACTCCTACACCTACACCGCGGCCTACGGCCTGGCCTGGGCCCTGATTTTGTACCAAGCACTCTACCATGAAGTCACACTGTCTGCCCTCGGACGATTTAAGCCCCTGCGCTACCTCGGCACCCTCAGCTTCAGCATTTACCTGCTCCACCTGCCCGTCTTGAGCCTTTGCCAAGCCCTGTTGCCCGTGGCCTGGGTGATGCCCGCGTTTGGCGTCGGAACCCTTTTGGCAAGCTTCCTGACCTTTACCTTCGTGGAACGCCCGATGGCACAAATAAAATTTCGATCTTGAATCCCAAAATACTCAAGGGCATAATCCTGCTGGCCGTTTCCTTCCCCTTCCTCTTTGGCGGACCCGCCTTCTTTTACTGGATTGCTGGACCAGCCCTTCAGCAAGGCAACTGGGTGCCCGCAGCCTTCATCGTTACGGGAATGTTCGTCGGCGTGGGAATCGTGGTGCGCGCCATCGGAATCCTCCTCGACGGCTTCTTCGGGCGCTAACCAGTTACCAGCAGCTAGTAACTAGCTGCTGGTAACTAGCTTAAATGCAAAAAGCCACCGGCTTGCGCCGGTGGCTTTCACATTTCTAAACCTTCTTTAAGCCTGACCCGCGGGACCGCCAAAGTGAATGGGCATACCCGGAAGCTCCGTCTCTGCAATCTCACCGTGGATCGCCTCAAAGCGTCCGACGTTTTCGGTTAACGCCCTCACCAATCGCTTGGCGTGCTGCGGAGTAAGAATTACCCGAGACTTAACCTTAGCCTGCGGAAGGCCGGGCATCATCTGGATAAAATCAACCACAAACTCGCTGTTCGAATGGTTAATAATGGCCAAATTGGAGTAAACTCCATCGGCCATCTCAGGCGCCAGCTCAATTTGAAGCTGGGTGGGGTCTTGCTCCTTCACTATTCGGCTGCCTCAATGTCGACCGACTTGTCGGTCATCATGCGGTCGTACTCGTCCTTGTTGCCTACCACGGAATCGTAGTACTGCTTCAAGCCGGTTCCCGCAGGGATGCGGTGGCCTACGATAACGTTCTCCTTGAGTCCCTCTAGTCCGTCGCTCTTGCCGGCAATAGCCGCCTCGTTAAGAACCTTCGTAGTCTCCTGGAACGACGCTGCAGAAACCCAAGACTTGGTCTGGAGTGAGGCGCGCGTAATTCCTTGAAGGACCAACTGTGCCGTCGCCGAGTAGGCGTCGCGGGCTTCCACTAGGCCTTTGTCGCTGCGCTTGAGCAGCGAATTCTCGTCGCGAAGCTGGCGGGATGTAATCATCTGACCCTCCATTAGGTTGTCGCTGTCCCCAGCGCTTACCAATACCTTCTTGTCAAAAACGCGGTCGTTCTCGGCGATGAAGTCGCTGACGTGCTCAAAGTGACCTTCGAGGAAGTGGGTATCGCCACCGTCCTCGATTACTACTTTGCGCATCATCTGGCGCACAATCACCTCAAAGTGCTTGTCGTTGATCTTCACACCCTGCAAGCGGTAAACCTCCTGAATTTCGTTCACCAGGTACTCCTGCACAGCCGTTGGACCTTGAATGGCCAGAATGTCTGCCGGAGAAATGGCGCCGTCGCTAAGGGGTGAACCCGCACGCACAAAGTCGTTCTCTTGCACCAGAATCTGCTTGCTCAAGTTGATGAGGTAGCGACGCTGCTCGCCAGTACGGCTCTCGATCACGATTTCACGGTTGCCACGCTTGATTTTTCCGTACGAAACCGTACCGTCAATCTCTGCTACAACCGAAGGATTCGATGGATTACGAGCCTCAAAGAGCTCGGTAACGCGCGGAAGTCCGCCCGTAATGTCACCCGACTTGGCTCCGCGGCGCGGAATCTTCACGAGGATTTTACCGGACTTGATCTCTTCGCCTTCGTTAACCATTAGGTGGGCACCCACCGGCAAGGTGTAGTGCTTGATCTCCTGGCCCTTCTTGGTCAAAATCTGAATCATTGGAACCAACTTCTTGGTTCTAGCGTCGCTAATAACCTTGTCTTGGAAGCCGGTCTGCTCGTCAATTTCAACCTTGTAGCTAAGACCCTGAACAATGTCCTGGTATCCAACAACTCCGGCAAATTCCGAAATGATAACGGCGTTGTAGGGGTCCCATGAACAGAGCGTAGAGCCCTTAGTCACTTTTTGACCCTTCTTAACCACGAGGTTTGAACCGTAGGGAACGTTGCCCGTCATAACCGAAATTCCAGTCTTCTCGTCAACAATCCGAAGCTCACCAGTACGACCGATGACGATGGTAATGATGCTGCCGTCGGCGCTCTCTCCTTCTACGGTGCGGACCTCGTCGAGCTCCACAATTCCGTCGAACTTGGCCACCAAGCTGTTGACTTCAGAAATGTTTCCGGCGGTACCACCCACGTGGAAGGTACGAAGCGTCAGCTGGGTACCCGGCTCTCCAATGGATTGAGCCGCAATTACTCCTACCGCTTCGCCCATCTGAACGCCCTTGGCCGTAGCCAGGTTGCGTCCGTAGCAGTTGGCGCAGATTCCGCGCTTGCTTTCGCAAGTCAGCGCAGAACGCACTTCTACCATTTCAACGGGCGATGCTTCGATTTTGCGTGCAGCATCGTCTGAAATCATCGATCCACGAGTGACGTAAACCTCCATGGTTAGGGGGTCGACGACATCCTGAAGCGAAACACGACCAGTTATGCGCTCAAAGAGGGTCTCTACTACTTCTTCGTTTTTGCGAAGGGCTGTAACCTCAAGACCGCGTAGCGTTCCGCAGTCCACCTCATTGATGATGACATCCTGGGCAACGTCGTGCAGACGGCGCGTCAGGTAGCCGGCGTCAGCCGTCTTAAGTGCCGTATCGGCAAGTCCCTTACGGGCACCGTGGGTCGAAATAAAGTACTCCAAGATCGAGAGGCCTTCCTTAAAGTTGGAGATAATCGGGTTTTCGATGATCTCTCCGCCTCCGGATCCCGACTTCTGGGGCTTGGCCATAAGACCACGCATTCCAGAAAGCTGGCGAATCTGTTCTTTAGAACCCCGCGCACCCGAGTCAAGCATCATGTAGATGGGATTGAATCCTTGGCGGTCGTTAATGAGCTGGCTCATCGCAGCCTGAGTTAGGCGTGCGTTGGTGTTGGTCCAAACGTCAATTACTTGGTTGTAGCGCTCGTTGTTGGTAATTAAACCAAGATTGTAGTTGGCCAAAATAGCCTCTACTTCCTCGTTCGCTTCCCTAATCAATGATTCTTTGGCCTCCGGTACGGTGATGTCACCCAAGGAGAACGAAAGTCCGCCACGGAAGGCCGTATTGTAGCCCAAGTTCTTGATGTCGTCAAGGAACTTAGCCGTTGTGGGAACGTCGGTCTTGGTGAGAATGCGTGCGATGATTTCGCGAAGTGCCTTCTTGGTGAGCAGTTCGTTGATAAAGCCAACCTTCTCGGGTACTGCCTTGTTGAACAGAACGCGACCTACTGAAGTCTCGATAACCTTGGTTACCAACTCCCCTTTGTCGTTCTCCACCTGGGCGCGAACCTTTACTACCGCACCAAGGTCCACGATGCGCTCGTTGAACGCAATGGTTACCTCTTCGGCAGAATAAAAAGTCATTCCCTCTCCTTTGACGGGGTCGCCAGGAAGGTTGCGCTTGGGCTTGGTCATGTAGTACAGACCCAAGACCATGTCTTGAGAGGGTACCGTGATCGGCGATCCGTTGGCTGGGTTGAGAATGTTGTGCGACGCAAGCATCAAAATCTGCGCTTCCAAAATTGCAGCCGGTCCAAGGGGCAGGTGAACTGCCATCTGGTCTCCGTCAAAGTCAGCGTTGAATGCGGTACAGGTCAAGGGGTGAAGCTGAATAGCCTTGCCCTCGATCATGCGGGGTTGGAATGCTTGAATACCCAGTCGGTGCAGCGTTGGAGCACGGTTCAGAAGTACCGGGTGGCCCTTCATCACGTTCTCAAGGATGTCCCAAACAACCGCTTCGCGCTTGTCGATGATTTTTTTAGCCGACTTTACCGTCTTGACAATGCCGCGCTCAATGAGCTTGCGCACGATAAACGGCTTGTAGAGCTCGGCCGCCATGTCTTTAGGAAGACCGCATTCGTGCAGCTTTAGGTCAGGTCCGATAACGATTACCGAACGAGCCGAGTAGTCAACCCGCTTACCCAGCAGGTTTTGGCGGAAGCGGCCCTGCTTGCCCTTGAGGCTGTCGCTCAGTGACTTAAGCGGACGATTGCTTTCGGTCTTGACGGCACTCGCCTTGCGGGTATTGTCAAAGAGGCTGTCTACCGACTCTTGAAGCATGCGCTTCTCGTTGCGAAGAATTACTTCTGGCGCCTTGATTTCTAGCAGACGCTTCAAACGGTTGTTGCGGATGATAACCCGACGGTACAAATCGTTGAGGTCGCTGGTCGCAAAGCGTCCGCCATCTAGAGGAACGAGTGGACGCAACTCGGGGGGAATAACCGGAACTACCTTAACAATGAGCCATTCTGGCTTATTCTCCATGCGTTCGTTGGCCTCCTTCATGGCTTCAACAACCTGAAGGCGCTTGAGGGCCTCCTGCTTGCGCTGCTGCGAGGTCTCGCGGTCGGCTTGAGCCCTTAGCTGAAACGACAATGCCGGAAGGTCCAGACGCTGAAGCAGCATGTAGAGGGCTTCGGCACCCATTTTGGCGATGAACTTGTTGGGGTCTGCGTCTTCGAGGTACTGATTGTCTTGGGTCGGCAGGCGATCCAGGGCATCGAGGTACTCCTCCTCGGTCAGGAACTGAAGCTTGGTGAAGGGGTTGCCCTCGGCATCAGTAGCCAAACCGGTTTGAATCACAATAAAGCGCTCGTAGTAGATAATCATATCGAGCTTCTTGGTCGGAATTCCGAGCAAGTAGCCGATTTTATTGGGCAAGGAACGGAAGTACCAAATGTGGGCAACAGGAACCACCAGGCTGATGTGTCCTACGCGCTCGCGGCGGACCTTCTTCTCGGTGACTTCAACGCCGCATCGGTCGCAAACAATACCCTTGTAGCGAATGCGCTTGTACTTACCGCATGCGCACTCAAAATCCTTTACAGGACCAAAAATGCGCTCGCAGAATAGACCGTCGCGCTCTGGCTTGTGCGTCCGATAGTTAATGGTCTCTGGCTTCAGGATTTCTCCGCTCGACTTCTCGAGCAGGAATTCTGGCGAGGCCAGGCTGATGGTGATTTTGTTGAAGCTACCGGTGGTTGCTTGTTCGTACTTTCTCATGTTTCTGTGAATTCCGTCTTAATACCTTGTGCTTAGTCCAATGAAACTTTGAGGGCAAGACCCTGAAGCTCGTGAAGCAGTACATTAAACGACTCTGGAATACCCGGTTCGGGCATGCGGTCGCCTTTGACAATGGCCTCGTAGGTTTTGGCCCGACCAACAACGTCGTCTGACTTAACCGTGAGTATTTCGCGCAGGATGTTGGATGCACCGAAGGCTTCGAGTGCCCAAACTTCCATCTCACCAAATCGCTGGCCACCAAACTGCGCCTTACCTCCAAGCGGCTGCTGGGTGATGAGTGAGTAGGGTCCGATGGAACGAGCGTGCATCTTGTCGTCGACCATGTGGCCGAGTTTCAGCATGTAGATAATTCCCACTGTTGCTTTTTGGTGGAAGGCTTCTCCGGTTCCGCCGTCGTAAAGCTGGGTATGCCCAAACTGAGGCAGGCCTGCTTTTTCGGTGAATTCGTCGATTTGTTCCATGCTTGCACCGTCAAAAATCGGAGTCGCGAATTTGGTTCCGAGCTTGGTGCCCGCCCAACCCAATACGGTCTCGTAAATCTGACCAATGTTCATCCGTGAAGGAACGCCCAGGGGATTCAGCACAATATCAACCGGCGTACCGTCGGCGAGGAATGGCATGTCTTCTTGACGCACAATCTTGGCGACAATTCCCTTGTTACCGTGGCGGCCGGCCATCTTATCACCCACCTTGAGCTTGCGCTTCTTGGCGATGATTACTTTGGCCATTTTCACGATGCCTGCAGGTAGTTCGTCTCCTACGCTGATGGTGAACTTCTTACGGCGGTTTACCCCCATAATGTCGCTCACTTTAATCTTGTAATTGTGCAGCAATGCATCCACCAAAGCGTTGCGGTCGTCGTCGGTAGTCCAGGTGCCCCCGGTGAGGTGGGTGTAGTCCACCACGGCGTTGAGCGCCTTGAGGGTGAACTTAGTACCTTTTGGAATCACGTCTTCGTTGAGGTCGTTGATAACTCCCTGGCTGGTTTTTCCGCTCACAAGCTTCGACAATTTGTCGATGAACACGGTGCGAATAGCCTCCAAGTGGGCCACTAATTCAAGGTCAAGCTGCTCGAGGTCTTCTTTGTCCCTCACGCGTTGGCGCTTGTCTTTCATGCTGCGGCTGAACAACTTCTTGTCAATAACCACCCCACTGATACCCGGAGGCGTCTTGAGCGAAGCATCTTTAACGTCTCCTGCCTTGTCGCCAAAGATGGCGCGAAGCAGTTTCTCTTCGGGCGATGGGTCGCTCTCGCCCTTGGGCGTGATTTTACCAATCATGATGTCGCCTGGAACAATCTCTGCTCCAACGCGGATCAGTCCGTTCTCGTCAAGGTCTTTGGTAGCTTCTTCGCTCACGTTCGGAATATCGGCAGTCAGCTCTTCCATACCCAACTTCGTGTCGCGCACGTCCAAAGAGTACTCGTCAATGTGAATGCTCGTGAAGATGTCCTCGCGCACTACGCGCTCGTTGATCACGATAGCATCCTCAAAGTTGTATCCCTTCCAAGGCATAAATGCAACCAACAGGTTGCGGCCGAGCGCGAGCTCTCCGCCCTGAGTGGCGTAACCTTCACACAAAACCTCTCCGCGCTCTACACGCTCTCCCTTCACCACAATCGGGCGCAGGTTGATAGCAGTAGACTGGTTGGTCTTCAGGAACTTAATTAGCGGGTAGGACTTGGTAGCCGAGTCGAAACTCACCAGTTCCTCGTCTTCGGTACGATCGTACTCGATTACAATCTCGTTGGCATCGACGTAGCGCACGGTGCCGGAGCCCTCTGCGTTAATTAGAATGCGGCTGTCGCGAGCAACCTGCTGCTCCAATCCGGTGAGTTGGCTCGTTGTCGTTGCGGCGTCATTTTGTTACAATACTTCCCTCCGCTTCATCTGCCCGGAACTCACGCACCTCTCCTTTCCAACACTCTTTGTTCCATGTATCCGATGCATATCATCATAAATGAGTATCTAGTGGCAAGCAGCGACTGGCGAATTTTTTGCCAAACTTTGCCAAGCATGTGAAGAGACGACACAATCGTCTTCTACCGTGGCGGGTGGACTGTCCCGTTTGAATATGGATTTTGATGTCCATCCACGTGGTGAGTGATTCGAGACTTTTTCCTTACATATCGTCCTTCATTTTTGTCTCTCTCCGATCTCCTCTCCTATCCAAAAATACACCAGATAATTTCTTCCTCTACGCCAATGGCAATTGGATGAAAAACAATCCCATCCCGGCGGGATATCCCAGCTGGAATAGCTTCATGACACTGCGTCTAAAAAGTCAGGAGGATTGTAAGACGATATTGTCTGATTTGGAAAATAATCTCAATAATGCTGCCGGCGAGGATGGTGGTGGTGT
>JBEEMM010000045.1:0-9582 GCA_041192685.1 Bacteroidota bacterium
CACGCGGTGAAGTTAGCCTTTAATAGTCTGCTCGTAGGGAACTCGCTGCTCGACGGCTCGGCTGAGCGTGCGTTCGTCGGCGTATTCTAAGGCATCGCCAAGGGGCAGGCCGCGGGCTATAACCGTGAGCTTTACCCCAGTGGGCTGAAGCCTGCGGTAGAGGTAGAATGCGGTGGTGTCTCCCTCCATGGTGGTGCTCAGGGCAAAGACGACCTCAGTACTGCCTTCTGCACTGACTCGCTCCAGCAGGTGGTCAATTTTTAGGTCGTTCGGACCCATTCCGTCCATAGGAGAAATTAACCCACCCAGCACATGGTAGCGGCCGCGGAAGGCCTGGGTATTTTCTAGAGCCAGCACGTCGCGCACGTCTTCTACCACGCAGAGGGTCTTGGGGTCGCGACGCGTGTCCGCACAAATAGTGCAGATCGGAGTATCGCTCAGCGAGTGGCATTGGCCGCAGAGGGTGGTTTGCTCCGCAAGGTTGTGAATGGCCTCCGCAAGTTGCTCCATGCGTCCCTCGCCCTGCTGTATCAAATGCAGCGCAAGACGCAGTGCCGACCTTCGTCCGATTCCCGGCAGGCGCGACAATTCGCTTACCGCGCGCTCTAAGGCAGCTGAAGGAAGTTCCATTGGTCAAAAATACGGCATCTTTGCAGCGATGATTACAGGACCCTACCTTGTTTTAGCAGTGCTTTTGGCCTACTTCGCGCTTTTGGTGCTGGTGGCCGAATGGGCCACGCGACGCGTTAAAACCGACAACCAGCAGTTTTTTACCGCCGGACGCCAAAGTCCATGGTGGCTTGTGAGTTTTGGTATGATTGGCGCCTCCCTGAGCGGAGTGACTTTTGTCTCGGTTCCGGGCTGGGTGGCTACCTCGTCGTTCAGCTACCTCCAAATGATTTTAGGCTATGTGGTCGGTTATGCGGTGGTGGCCTTTGTGTTGCTTCCCCTTTACTACCGTACCGCCACTACCACCATTTATGGCTACCTCGACCAGCGTTTTGGGCTGACTGCCTACCGCACTGGTGCTTGGATTTTTTTAGTTTCGCGCTGGGTCGGATCCTCGCTTCGTCTTTTTTTAGTTGCAGCGATTTTGCACGATTTAATCGGCAAACCAATAGGAATTTCTTTTCCCGTCACTGTGGTTGGGGTACTTAGCCTCATTTGGCTCTACACGCACCGCGGTGGAATCCGCGCCGTAGTTTTTACCGATACGCTTCAAACGGCTGCGATGCTTGGAGTTTTAGTTTGGACGCTCGTCGTTTTATTTGGCGAACTGGGCGTTTCAGACCCTTGGACATGGCTCTGGGACCAGCCGGAGTCGCAGTGGTTTTTTCCGGATGCCTCCGACGGCCGCAACTTCTGGAAGCAGTTTCTGGGCGGAATTTTTATTACCATCACTATGACTGGCCTTGACCAAGACATGATGCAAAAAAACCTCACCTGCAGGAATTTAAAGGAAGCTCAGCTCAACATGATGGTTTTTAGTGTGGTTCTAGTGGGGGTAAACCTGCTTTTTCTTGCTCTTGGAATTGTACTGTACCGCTACGCTGCCTTGTCGGGCATTGATACGGTTGGCGACGGTCTGTTTGCCGCGGTCGCCCTTGCTCCGGGCATGCCTGTTGCAGTGGGGCTTCTCTTTGTACTTGGTCTTGTTGCTGCTGCATATTCTAGTGCGGACTCTGCCCTCACGGCACTTACCACATCGTTCTCGGTCGATATTTTGGGCGTCGAACGCATGGAGTCCTCGCGAGCAGAAAAACTACGGCGTAGGGTTCACCTGGGCATGACCATAGCGGTCGGACTTCTCATGATTGCCGTCAAACCCTTTGCAGACCAGAGCATTATTAATACCATTTTCACTACGGCAGGCTATACTTATGGGCCTCTTCTCGGACTTTTTGTGCTAGGCCAACTGAGTTCAATTCAGCCAGCTGGCTGGTGGATCCCTGTCGCCGCGATTCTTGGACCCGTTTTAACCTACTGCGCAAGCCTTGCGGCACCCCACTTTCTGGGATACCGTTTTGGCTTTGAGCTCATTCTACTGAATGGATTGTTGACTGCGATGCTGCTTGCCGCAGGCCCCAAGCGGTCTGGCTTATAGCTTCACGATCTGGATTCGCTCCAAGCGGTCGTCGCGGCGCAGTTCAAGAACGTAGCAGCCGGTTGCCATAGCCCTCAGGTCAATCTGGTCCTGAGTGGGCCAAGTTCCTGAGGTTATGATTCGGCCCGCTAAATCACTGATGCTGAAGTATTCTGGGCTAGGACCCTGGCTAAGGCTTATCATGCCGGTGCTCGGGTTGGGTGAAACCTCCCAGGTCAGGCTTGATTCACCTAATCCAATGGCGCTAATCGCCGCGGTCGTTGTGAAGACAACGTCGTTGCAGGGGCCGTCCATGCTAAGCTGTACCGGGTAGCTTCCGGCCGCTGCGTAAAGGTGCCGCACCGAGGATGTATTTGCAGTGGTTCCGTCGCCAAAATCCCAGAGGTAGTTTAGAACAGATCCTTGACTCACGGTAGCTTGACCCCTAAAGACGAAGGCGGTATCGGTTTGAAAGGACCACGCTCCCACGAGGTCGGGTACGGCGTTGAGCTGGATGGTATCGCGATCCACGCCGCCTGGCCCGTTGAGCTGAAGGGTAACCGTCTTGCTGCCCTGCGAGAAGAAGTAGACGGCGTGGTTGCCGGGACCAGTGGCCACGCTTGGCACGGCACCGGGCCCGAAGGTCCATTGCGCCAGGGTATTGCCTGGATTCTGTGCGGCAAAATAGACCGTATCGAGCAGGCAGACGTCGATGGTGGCAGACGACGTTATGGTCGCAGTGGGTGCCGTCGCTCCAAGGTCAAATACCTGAATATTGTCGATAAACAGGTTGTTGCCGTAGCCGTTGACTCCAACAAAGCGAAACTTGACGCTGGGTCCGGAGATCCCTGTGGGGAGGGATATGGTGTCACGCCGCCAGTGGCTCGCAATGGAGGGAGTAAAGGTGGTTGTTTGTGCCGCCTTACTCGCTAGTGATGCTCCAAATTTGGCGTAGCCCGTGGGTAACCAGGTGCTGCCGCAGTTCGTGCTGTATTCCACTCGAAGTCCGTCGACGTAGTTGGCGTCGTAGGGGGCATAGGCCACATCAAATAGAAGGCGTGGGAGCGTTGTTCCAGTGAGGTCAATACTCGTAGTAATCAAGCCGTCTTCTTGGGGCGTTAGCGCGTAGTTAAAGAAGTTAATGGTCGCGGCATTGGTAGTGATTCCAGTGCTTCCGATGCTGTTAGTCGACACCCAGGTGATGCCTCCGTCTGGATTTTCGACGGTCCACCCAAGAGGAATGGAGGGTCCAAAAGGTTCCGAAAAAGGCAGGGGCGCTCCCGCCGTAATTTGGATTGGGTTGGCAAGGGTTGCCGTATCGGATCCAAAAACATTGCCTGCAATGAGCTGAACATTAAAGGTGCCCAGCGCGCTAAACGACAGCAGCGGGTTGGCGCTGGCGGAGCTGGTTCCGCCGACAAAGCTTACTCCGGTGTTTGGTGTAACAATCCAGTTCCAAGTCGTTGGGGTATTGGTCGATGCGTCAAAAAGGGCGACGACCTGGTTGAGGCAAACTGATCCGGTTTGGGGCTGTATGGCGGCCTGCGGAGCCGACGTCACTTCGCTTATGCTAATGGCATCGATTGCGATGTCGCTGGATTGACCTGTTCCCGTTTGTCCTCTAAACCGCAAAACAATAGTTTGGCCGCTGAAGGGTATCAGTGAGGTCGAAACGTTGATCCAGCTGCTGCCCTTATTGCCAGAGAGGGGAACAGCTACATCCAAGTACCAGCGTCCGCCGGAGAGCACGTCAACATGCAGGCTTCCTTGCGTCGTGCCCAGCATATGCGCCGCAAAGCTCAGTTGAGGCATTGATGCGTTCGCTAGGTTGATGCATGGGCTGTAGAGTACGGCTTCGGCGTTTAGGCAGTTGGTAGCTTCCAGGTAGAGGTATTTGTCGGTTGGTCCGCCAGCGTTTGCACCGCCCGTTGGTCCCGTGCCTGAGGTGGGGGGTGACCCAGTGTTTACGCGCCAATCGTGCTGGTCTTCTGCGCCATTGGCCGCATTTACCCATCCGTTAATTAGGGAACAAGAGGTGGTTCCACAATTGGAGGTAGTTGGGCAGTTGGAGAAGGTGCTGAAGTCCTCGGTAAAGGGCAAAGCTTGCGCTAATCCGGCGGCTACAACCTCAACGACTGAAACAAGGGTATCGTTGTAGCGGTTTTGATCGCCGACCATCTCGGTCCAAATACGCACCGATTTGGAACCCAGGCCAGCAAGAGAGACGGTTATGTTCAATGGAACGGTCACAGACTGTGCGGAACTGAGCGACAGGATGAGGGTGTCGCGATGCACTGTGCCATTGGCAACTTGCACCGCTATGGGCACCGCTGTTATTGCGGTGGTTGCGGAGTTAAGAAGCCGAACGACTACCGGAACGGTTCCTAGAGGCTGGCAGTCGGGCATTCGGCCCAAGGGGTTGAGCACCTCGGTGAGGGCTACGTCGTTAGACACTAAACAGCCCTGAATCCCGGCTGGTTTTTCGACGGCTAGTGCTCGTTTGCCTGCTCGGCCAGAAGGAGTTAGTGCGGCCACACTGACCCATTCTGAATTGTTTGGGTTGCTGCCGGTAAATACATAATTTGTAGACGTAACGGTGTCCACGGCATTCATGTAGGCGGCTCCCAACCGATAGACCACGTAGCCTGCGGCACCAGTTACGGCAGTCCATGAAACTTTAAAGGAGTCTGGACAGGTCCATTGGTGGTTGAGGTTGGTGGGCACTCCGATGCGGCTCATTACCGCATCGGTACTGTCGCCTTGGCTTCCTCGCGTGATTCGAAGCCACATTTGGTCGTTTACGCCTGCCGGCACCAGCCATGTGGCTTGGTCCGCAGTTGCGATTGGGACGGCAATTGTAGACCAAGTCGTTCCGTTGTCTTGCGTAAGGCTTATTAGGTAGGGGCTTCCGTTGGGCTCAGAGTCCCAACGTATGGGAGTAAGCTGGCCTGGAACGAGCACTTCTCCGCCCACCGGGTAGGTCAATTCCACGTCTTGGGCTACCAGAGTCCAGGTAACGTAGTATTCCTGGCTTCCGCCTTGGGCAATGGATCCGCTAATGACAAGGTCAAAGTCTCCGGCAGCAGGATTCAGTACTTCAAATTGCTCTGCGGTATTAAGGCTATCCACGGCCCGAACAGCGGGGCTGTTTAGGGTGGTCGCCAGGGGCAGCGGATTCAATACCCAGGGTAACCAGCTTGTGGAGCCTTGATTCAATACGCCGTTCAAATTATTCACCAGGGCGCGGCCGGCATTCAGGGTTGCCGCGGGATCGGTCCAGTGCAGCATTACACGGAGAGCATGGGTTCCCGTCGGAATGGTGATTCTCACCGTGTCGGTTTCGCCTTGGCTAAGGCTGTCGCGCATGAATTGGTTTTGTTCAATGGACTTGACGGCACGCAGGGCATTAACACGTCCGTAGCCATGAATAAAGTCAGGTCCTGGTTGGCCGAGGTCGTCGGCCGTATTCATTAAAATGGCCTTCATCAATCCACCGTGCGGATCCTGCCCAGAATGCGTCTGTCGGTATGCGTCGTAGAGCTGTGCCAAGACCCCAGCAACTCCAGGGCAAGACATGGAGGTACCCGTCTTAAGCCCGTAGCTATTGGGCGAAACGCAGGAGAATACATTGGTACCGAGTCCTGCGACGTCGGGCTTGATGCGGCCATCGTGCGCCGGCCCGCGGCTGCTGGAACTAGCAATTACGTCGGTGTTTTGGAGGTTGGCTACGGCCACCACGTTTTTACCTTGCTTTTGACCTCCGGTGATGTTACCCCATCCTGATCCTGCGCCATACTGGCAGTTGGTTGTGCCAGCGTTTCCGGCAGAAAACACGTGCATAAGGTGGTAGTTCTGAATAATGTCCTGATCCATTTGCTGGGTAAAGGCAGTGTAGCCAGCGTTGCACCCGTTGGAGTAGCTGCTCGCGGTAATTCGGACGCCAAAGGAGTTGTAGTGAGCGTCAACGCTGTTGAGGTTGTCCGGGTAGTTGTAGTAAACTAGGCTTGCTCCAGGAGCCTGCCCTTCGCCGTCGGGATTCAGATTGCCCGCGCCAAAAATGGTTCCAGCTACGTGGTCGCCGTGGTCGCCCTGGCTTGGGCCGCTAAAGTTTTGGGTCACGCGCCCTTTAAAGTCAATGTGGGACTGAATATCTCCGTCGTCGCCATGGCCAACTACAACGCCCGTACCTCGGTAGTTGCGTCCGCCGGCATAGGGCACCCTTATGGCGTTGGAGCGGTGGTTTTTGATGCCCGTGCTATTCTCTGTTTCTCCTGGCGCCTCCTTGGGTTGTAGGTACTGAACGTTGGCAAGAGCCGCCACCTCGCCAATTCGTTCGGGACGCAGCAGCATGCGGATTCCGTTCAGACTGGTTTCGACTACCTGACCGATTTTGGACAACTGCACGATGGTGCGTTTCTCCTCGCTTTTTGGTGCAGCGACCACGAGCAATTCTATCTTGGAACCCATCCAGGCATAGTCCGGTATTTCGTTTTTAGCCAGTTGGCTGCTCAGTTTCATGCCGGGCAGCAGTGGCGAACTACCAACTAGGGGAAGGCTTGAGCTGAAGTCCCAAGCGGCTTTGCCTTGGACCGGCAGGGCCACCAAGTAGGAGTTAATGGGCAGATAGCCAATTATTTCGGCGCCAAGAGCTTCCCATTGAGACCATTCCACAGTACTCATAGGACGGTTCAAGACCACAATACGCAGTAGGTAATTGCTGCCTTGTTCTCCGCGAAGCAGGCCAGAACTCAATGGGGATTCCGCGAAGGAATAGGTGCCGGATTGCAGCAAAACTCTGGCTTGTTCGACGGGAATATTCTGGGCGAATACTTTTGCCAGAAGGAGGAATGCACAGGCGGATAGGCGTAATTTCATCAAAATTTTACTTAAGAGTTACAAAGTACAACAGGAATGCAAAAGATATGTTTGGTCCTTTTTTTGGCAGCCTTCATGACTTCCGGAGCGCGAGCGCAGGAGGTACAGCGCATACTGTATCTGGCGGCGCATCCCGACGACGAGAATACCCGACTGATAGCCCATTGGTCGCGCGCAGAAGGCCGAGAGGTAGCTTATTTGAGCCTAACTAGGGGAGAGGGAGGCCAGAATTTAATAGGCCCAGAACTGGGTCCTGCCTTGGGAGCACTCCGCGAGGCCGAGCTGCGTGAGGCTCGCAAGATTGACGGCGCCAAGCAGTTTTTTACCTCGGCTCCCGATTTTGGCTACAGCAAGTCGGCCGAGGAGGCATTTGAGGTATGGGATCGCGAGGCACTATTGGGCGAGCTTTTTAGGATCGCTGCAGAGTTTCGTCCCGACGTGATTGTAACGCGCTTTCCTCCCGATTCCAGAGCGGGTCACGGACACCATACCGCCTCGGCCTTGCTTGCCATGGACTTGTTTGCCAGGCTGCAGCGCGACCGCATGTGCAACGGAGATTGGGCACCCAAGGCCCTTTATTGGAATGCCTCTTCGTGGTGGATTAATGAATCGGAAGCCCGGCCCAAGTCCGACAGTTTAGTGAACCTAAACGTCGGTGGTTACCATGAGGGTTTGCAAAAATCGGTGCTCCAAATTGGCACTGAGGCCCGGAGCATGCACAAGTCGCAGGGATTTGGCAGCGAAAACGACCACGGATTTCGCAGTGAGATCCTGCAGCTGCTTGCGGGTACGCCAGTCGATTGGACTGCGCCACCCGCTGCAAATCGAGCCTACCAGCCTTGGCGGGAGGTCCGCGCTAGCCGACCCTGGTTCACCGACCGAGACAGTTTGCCCTTGGTCCGCACTGAGATTGTGGTCAACGAATCCCCCAATCCCTTAGTTTGGGATGGTAAAAGCCTAGCTAAAGGGGAGCGACTAGAGCGCGAAGCCTCGGAATTGGAGCCCGCCGAATATGTTTCGGGAGATCGGGTAAAGGGAGAATTGCGGCGTCCCTTGCTCCAAGCCGACCCCTTGAGTGTTTCCGTGAGCCCATCGGGATTAATTGCAACAAAAACAGCACGGTACACCCTGAAGGTTGCCATCACTCGGTGGGCCTTAGCCAAGGATTTTGAAGTAGAGATTCGCATTCCCAAGGGATGGATCCTCCACAGTCCTAAGCGTTTAAAATGGACTGCGCTCCCTGAGTCGGAACCCACAGCCCTTTTTGAGGTGGTTATAGAAGCCGGTCCTAATTCAGTCGATGGATTTCTGGAATTTTGGTCTGGAGGCAAGGCGGTTCGGTCGGTAGTAAAGCTTCGCTACGATCACATTCCCCAGAGCGAAGTGTGGGTGGATGGCTCGGTTCCATTGCGCTTTGTTCCGATGAAGCTTCCTGACGCGGAGGTTGGAGTTATTGAAGGGGCTGGCGATGACGCGGCCATGGCCCTAGAGCAGCTTGGATTTAGGGTTAAACGCCTGGATCCGCTCCAGATGGCTGCAAGCGATTTAGATGGTTTAATTGCGGTAGTTACGGGAGTCCGCGCCTATAATTCGACGCTGGGAATGGATCGGGCCAATGCCCTTCTGGAGCCCTGGATTAGCAAGGGAGGTCGGCTAGTAATGCAGTACGCGACCGCGAGCAAGGACCGCACTGCCGATCAAATGGGTCCAATTCCCTTTGAACTCGGGCGCAAGCGCGTCACGGTAGAGGGTACTTTACCCAGAATTCTTAAGCCCGAGCATCCCCTTTGGAATAGTCCCAATGCCCTCAGCATCAGCGATTTTGATGGATGGGTTCAGGAGCGCGGACTCTACTTTGCCGAGCGATGGCCGGCTGAATTTATTCCAATTATTTCTTGGTCAGACCCCGGCGAGCCACCGGCTGAAGGAGCATTGATTACGGCTCAATACGGCCAAGGCAGCGTTACCTATTGCGCCCTGTCTCTGTTTCGCCAATGGCGTGAGGGAGTGCCAGGGGCTTACCGAATTCTCGCCAATCTGGTCGCGCATGACCACTAATCTCGGTCTAATTGACCTGCTGGTGCTTGTTATTAGCATTGGCGGAATCGCAGTCTATGGCATGTGGGCTACCCGAGCTAGGGAGTCCGCCACGGAATTCTTAAGCGGCAATAAACAGTCTAACTGGTGGGCTATGGCCATGGGTATTATTGCCACGCAGGCATCAGCAATTACGTTTATCAGTACTCCAGGTCAAGGGTTTGGCGACGGACTGCGCTTTGCTCAATTTTATTTGGGTATGCCATTGGCCTTTTTGGTGCTGGGAATTTGGGTGGTTCCGAGGTACATGAAAAGCGGAGCAAGAACCGCCTACGAGTACCTCGAAGCAATATATGGCCCTCGGGTACGCGGTCTTGCGGCGTTTCTTTTTCTATTGTCGCGCAGCCTTGCCGCAGGCATCACGCTCTATGCGCCAGCCATTGTGCTGTCTGCGGTCTTTGGCTGGGACCTCAAGTCAACGGTAATCGCTACAGGTATTGTGGTTTTAGCCTATACCGCCTTTGGGGGCTTTAAGGCTGTGGAGGTTACCCAAACTGCGCAAATGGCCGTTATTTTTATTGGTCTTA
>JBEEMM010000046.1:0-9544 GCA_041192685.1 Bacteroidota bacterium
GCATCACCGAGCCGCGCGGCCCGCTTGCGCGGGGTCGCGCTCCGCACCCAAGGCCCAGCCTGCCAACTCATAGTACCCCATTTTAGCCCGCGAACCCTAGTCGCCGTGACCGTAGCGCCAAAACGCAGGCGACCCAAAAGAGCCAGGCTGCTGTCGGCGCTTCCCAAAACCTGACCGCTATCGAGGCGCGCTCCTAAGGTGTCGCTCAGCAACCAAGAGAGGCGGTGGGCCCCCGACGAATCCCAATCCCAGGACCAATCCAAACGAGAAGCCGGGCGATCGAGCAAGCCCGAAGGACTGTTGGCCAGCACCAAACCGTCGGGCATTCGAAGCAGGCGCAGCTGGTCGTTGCTGCGACCCAGCTCTATACGGTATCCGCTAACCATAGGCGAAGCCGTCCGGCTGCTGTCCCAAACCTCCCAAAATGCATAGTTGGCCGAAGAAGGATTAAAATTCAACTGCAGCGACGCAGAAGCCCGAGCCGAACGCGACCCAAGGCCTTCGCGCCACAAGGCGTAGGTGCCGGCAGCCGGAGCATCGAGCAGCAGCCAATCCGACTCCGCCACGGCAAAGGCCGCCGTATCGCCCTGCCAGGCGCTAAGGCCAGCCGACCACCATTGCGTCCATGGGCCCCACTGGGCCGAAACTCCTTGGGCGCACAACGTCGCCAAAACTGCCACTAAGCCTTTCATAATGCGTACTTTTGCCGCAATACTAAAGCCTCCAACCGAGCAATGCGTTTAGCCCTAATTGGCGCCACCGGAATGGTTGGCGAAGTCATGCAAAAAGTCCTTGTGGAACGTGAGTTTCCGGTGACTGAATTCATTCCGGTTGCATCCGCAAAATCCGTAGGAAGCACTTTAAACTGGAACGGCGCATCCTACCTGATTCGCAGCCTGGACGAGGCCCTGGCCAAGCGTCCCGACCTGGTCCTCATGTCGGCGGGCGGAACCGTCTCGCTGGAGTGGGCTCCAAAATTTTCTGCGGCCGGTTGCTTTGTAGTCGACAACAGCTCGGCTTGGCGCATGGAACCTGGCATTCCCCTGGTCGTGCCCGAAATCAACGCCGGGGCACTGAGCGCTGAAACCAAAATCATCGCCAACCCCAACTGCTCCACCATACAGCTCGTCATGGTCCTCAAGCCCTTGCACGACCTTCATCCCATCGAAGCGGTCCGCGTGAGCACCTACCAAAGCGTGACGGGGACCGGCAAGGCCGCCGTGGACCAGCTCGAGAACGAGCGCAGGGGCATTTTTGACGGACCGATGGCCTATGCCCACCCCATTGACCTGAACTGCATTCCGCACTGCGATTCATTCCTCGACAACGGATACACCAAAGAAGAAATGAAGCTGCACCACGAGACCAAGAAGATCCTTGGCGACCCCAGGGTCCTGGTCAGCGCCACCGCCGTTCGGGTTCCGGTTCAGGGCGGACATTCCGAGTCGGTGCTGGTTACCTTCCAAGGGGCGCGACCTTCTTTGCCCGCAGTTCGCCAAATTCTAGCTGCGATGCCTGGCCTGGTGGTTCAGGACGATCCTGCGAACCTATCCTACCCCATGCCTCGGAATGCCGAGGGCCGCGACGAGGTCTTTGTGGGCCGAATCCGCGAAGACCTGGTTTGCGACCGCTCCATTCATTTGTGGATTGTTTCTGACAACCTGCGCAAGGGTGCTGCCACCAACGCAGTGCAAATCGCCGAGCACCTGGTTTCGGCCGGATTTTTGCAGACCCCTCTGCCTCCTGGCCATTAAACCATTACCAAACTACTTCATCTAAATCCTATGCTAAAATTCTTTGCCCTTCTGCTTGCTTTTGCCGCAGCACCCTTGCTCGCGCAAACCCTAATTGTGGGGCAGGTAGTGGACGGTAGTGAGCCCATTCCCAACGCTGCCGTGCGGGTCATGGGCAGCAACGGACCGGTTGGGCAAACCATTACCGACATGCAGGGAAACTTTCAGCTCAGCGTGCCCAACGGAAGCTACCGACTTGTCGCCCGCCCTCTGGGCTACCAACCCCTAATGCGCCCCATCGAAGCCACGGGCTCACCCATCAAGCTGGGTATTCTCAAGGCAATAGCAAGCACCACCGAACTCGCCGAAGCCAATGTGGATGCGCAAGCCTCTAAGGCCCTTCTGGGAATGGACCGCAAAGTCTACGACGTGGCCCAGGACCTCAACGTACAGGGCGGCACGGGTACCGACATACTGCGGCAGGTTCCCAATGTGGCGCTCGATATGGACGGCAACGTGCAGCTTCGCGGCGACGACAACGTAACCATCTTGATTGACGGACGGCCCGCCTCTTTACTGGGCTTCTCGGGTACTAATGCCTTTGACCGACTGCCGGCCGGCAGCGTGCAACGCGTAGAGGTCATCACCAACCCCGGCGCTCAATTTGACGCCCAGGGAACCGGAGGAGTAATCAATATCGTCACCAAAAAGAACCGCGAACTGCCGCTCAACGGCAGCCTCATCGCCGGCATAGGGACCAACGCAAAATACAATTCCTCGGCGAGCCTGTCGGTGCCCTTGGGTAAGGTCCGCGTCTTCACCAGTCTGGCCTGGGACAACCGCCGCAGCTTCTCTGGCGGTACGGTAGAGCGCATATTCCAATTCCCAGATACCGCCTACAGCCAGCGTCACTGGTCCTACGGCACCAGTTTAGGGGGCGGACCCAATACCCGTTTTGGAGTAGACATTCCCTTGGGCAAGCAATGGTCCGCCAACCTTTCGGTAGGCTTAAACCAAGACCAGCGTAGCGAGTCCGACAGTACGTCCTATGAGAACAGTACCGCCGCAGTAAAGCTCAATGCCGTGCAGCGAAGCACCAGCGACCGCAGCTCCAATAACGGCGACGGCGCCCTGAGGCTCGAGCGCAAGTACAAGACCGAAGGCAACAAATGGACCGTCGACCTGAACTACTCCGACCGAAGCCGCTCGGAATGGAACGACAATACCTTCTCTTCTGACGCGGGATACCCCGAAATTCTCACCTACGGAGGGGTTTACCTTCAGCGGTTTGAAACCAATGAAACTACGCAAAACTGGAACTTCCAGACCGACGCAGAGCAGGTGCTGACTAGCAAAAGCAAGATAACCCTCGGGGGGCGCAGCACCTACTTTGCCCGCGACAACCGGCGCGACGCGATGTACTTGGCTACGATATTTAGCAGCTCGCTTCAAGAAGACACGCTGCGCACCCAATCGGTCGATCAGTCGCAATGGGTGCATGCCCTGTATGCCACCTACGGCTACGTATTCAGTCCCAAGTGGAAGGCGCAGGCCGGAATGCGCTACGAGGTGGCCAACCTCGAATTCACGCTAAAATCCAACAACGTACTCAATTTTACCTATCCGGGGTATTTTCCTAGTGCTTTTTTGACCTACAGCCCCAAAAAGGGATTGGAATTTCAGGCCAGCTATGCCATGCGCGTCAACCGTCCCGGCGAGGAGCAGCTCAACCCCATAATCGACTACTCCAATCCGCAGTCCTTTCGCAAGGGCAATCCGCTTTTAATGCCGGAATACACCCATGCATTTGAGCTCACCGCCGGCAAGTACGCCAAATGGGGCTCTGCAACCCTAAACGGTTACATTCAGCACACTACCAATATGTTCTCGCGCTTCGTAGAGGTGGATACGAGCGGAATCGTTACGGTTACCTATTCCAACTTCGACACCCGAGATCGCTACGGTTTGAGCGGAAACACCTCAGTCCGCTTTGGGAAAACCCTCAGTATTCAAGCCTCGGGAGACGCCTTTTGGTCGGTTATTAACGCCGAAAACCTGCAGGCTGGCCTGTCTCAGTCAGGGTTTGGTTGGTCGGGGCGAATCAACTCGATGTACAATCCCACCTCGAAGCAGCAAATCCAGTTAACCTTCAATCAGTGGGGCGCCGGGCCCACCGGCCAAGGATTCTTCAAGGGAATTCAGGCTTGGGACATCGGCTACAAAGTCGACGTGGTCAAAAACAAGCTTTCAGCAACAGTCCGCCTGAGTGACGTGTTCAACCAACGACGCTTTCGCATCGAGCAGCACCCGCCCTTTACCGACATCTACTTTGAGCGCTACCGCGAGAGCCGCATTGCCTTCTTGACGATTCAGTACACCTTTGGCAAGCCCGACCGAAGCGCCCAGCGCGGTGGCCGTGGAATGGGAGGTGGCACAATGGGTGGCGGCGAAGACATGGGCATGTAAACTATTTAGCCGATCACTGGTTTTGAATGTATGCCTCGCCTTCTCAATCTTCTTGCACTCGGACTCCTCAGCGCCCTCTCGGCCTGCGCTCAGTCCTCTAAAAATTCCGCCCCCGTGACCCTACTGCCTGCCGCTCCTGCCCAAGCCGGAAACGAAACCCTTATTCTCGCCTCTGGTTGCTTTTGGGGAACCGAGTACTTCCTTAAGCGCGTCGATGGAGTGATCTCCACCACGGTTGGTTACACCGGAGGCCATGTTGAAAACCCCAGCTACGAGCAGGTCTGCGGCAAGAGAACAGGGCATTACGAAGCCTGTCTCGTGGAGTACGATCCAAAGCGGACCACTGCCGAGGAGGTTCTTCGCACTTTTTTTGAAACCCACGACCCCACGCAAGCCAACGGTCAAGGTCCTGATATAGGGCCGCAGTACCGCAGTGCGGTTTTCTACCAAAACGACGCACAGCGAGACCTTACCCAGTCGCTTATCGGTCTTTTAACCGCTAAAGGTCTTGATGTGGCCACCGAAGTTTTGCCCGCACAGGCATTTTATTCGGCAGAGGGATACCATCAGGATTACTACGATATGAAGGGCGGCACTCCCTACTGCCACGGCTACCGCAAACTATTTTAGCAGACTTTTTAGGCTTAAAGTCCTGCCTAAGGTTGTTCATAAGTCGCAGGATTTAAGCACCCTGAAGCCCCCTTCTTTTTTGTAAATTCGTAGGCATGCGTCCGCTACACTACGATTTAGAACTTCACCTCGCCTTCCTGCTTTTTCAGCAGGATAGCCTGCATGTTCCGGGCCTGGGTGTCTTCAGTGTGCGTCGCTACGGAGCGGAAATTCAGCTCCCTTCCGGCCTTATTTTGCCTCCTGCTCGTCGCCTGTCTTTTGCGCCCGAGGCCAGCGGCCAGTCCTCTGTTCTCTTGGACCACCTTTGCAGCATTGAGGGCTTCACCCGCGCTGAAGCTGCCGACGCTATACACCATTGCGTAGCAGAATGGAACCGGGTTCTGGACCGAGGCGATCGCCTCAACCTTAGGGGCCTTGGATCGCTGCGCCGCAGCGACCATACATGGGTTTTTAAGGCCAGCCTTGAGGCTAACTTTCTGGCTGCTTCTTATGGTCTTCCCATTTTTCGAATGGATTTACTTCAGGCTGCTGACCAGACTCTTGCAGTCCATTCTGACCCAGCAGCTCCCCGTGTTCGGTCTTGGTACGCAGCGGCCATCGTTGCCGGCGCCCTTGGTCTTGCAGCCGTCGGAGGCAGCAAAGACGACTTTCGCGGCCTGGTTCAGTCCGCCTCCCTGCGGTCCGATCTGGGGTCTTGGTGGTCTTCTCAATCTTCCTTGGTTCAAAATTTTGCGGGCGACGCATCCTCTTGGGCAAGCGAGCGCTTTAACTCGCTGATTTCCTCAGAGAAAGGAATCGAAGCCCCAGCCGCCGAACCAGAAGTCACAAGCGCCAATGCTAAGCCAGAGGCCAAGCCAGAGGCTAAGCCAGAAGCCAAGCCAGAGGCTAAGCCAGAAGCCAAGGCTGAACCATCAGAGGGCTATGCGCTCATCGTCGGGGCCTTCTCTGAGAAAGCCAATGCCACAAAGTTGGTTGCAAGCCTTCGTAAAGCGGGCTACCCAGCCAAAATGGTGCAATCAAGCGTTGGGCTCAACAAAGTTGCGCTGCGCACCTTCGCCAACGAGAATGCAGCCCGAAAGGCCAAGACGGAGCTGCGAGCAGACTTTCCAGCTGTTTGGATTTACCGCGAATGAAGGCTATACCCGCCTCCGCCTCGCTCACGGTAATGACTGAGATCGTCTTGCCGAACGATACCAACAACCTGAACAATCTTTTTGGGGGCCAGCTGCTGAGTTGGATGGATCGCTGTGCGGCCATTGCCGCCCACAGGCACTGCCGTCGCACGGTGGTTACGGCCTCGGTAAACAATGTTTCGTTCAAAGAAGCCATACCCCAAGGAGCCATTGTTACTCTGGAATCCAAAGTATCTCGTGCATTCACTAGTTCCATGGAAGTTTGGGTCGACGTGCTTATGGAAGACCAGCGAGGCAGCGGAAAGCAAACAAAGTGCAACGAGGCAATCTACACCTTTGTTGCCGTAGACGACAAGGGTCGGCCAATCCCGATTCCGCCCCTAGTGGCCGAAACCGAAGAAGAAATTCGACGCTTTGACGGAGCCCTTCGCCGCCGCCAACTGGCCTTAATTTTGGCCGGTAAGATGAAGCCCGCCGACGCCCACGAGCTGCGGTCCCTCTTTCTACCCCCAGAAAACGCTTAAAAGGCCCCCAGCCAAAAGGCTAGGACCAATCAGCACGCGCATCCAGTACTTGGGCAAGTAGTCCTGCAGGTTGAGCAGCTGCGGAGTGGCAAAAACAGCCAAGACCCCGCTGGTGGCTGCGTCGGGATGGGCAATCCGCCAAACGACCGCAACCAGGATGCCCGACCAAGAGAGGTACAGTCCATGACGCTTGGACCGCTTGGCCGATACTGCGGCTCGAAGGGTTTGCGGAATAGCCATTAAGAGCCAAAAGGCCAAAACCGCCTCGCCAATGCTCGGCAGGAACCATTCCAATTTTGGCTCAAGCGGAGCAATCCATGCTAAAAAAGACTCGGGTCCGCCAATGGTCCAGCGGTAGGTCGCGATGGCTGCGGCAGGCACTAGCCAGCCCATTAGCAGCTGTAAAAATCCCCTGCCCGAGCGACTCGTTCCCCAGCCGATAGCCCAGAGGCTCACAATAAGAAAGTAGGAGAAGCGAACGTTCCAGAGCAAAAGGAGTCCGGTGATGAATCCCAAATTGATGCGGCGGGTTAGGGCGCTGCGGTCGTCCGAAGACATTTCGTAGGCCAAGGCCATCCAGGCTGCTGCCGCAATGGAGCCGCCCACCGTATGCCACTGTATGCCCTGGCGTCCGCTGCACAGGGCAAAGGCTGCGGCAAACCAAAGCCATCCAAACAGGTAGTTCATCTTGAGGTATCGGCTTCGGTAGACGAGAATGTAGTTTAAAAACCAGGCTCCTAGGCCCGTGGAGAGGGCCAATACGATTGAAATGGGCTGCTGCATTAGCCTGTTTAAAACCATGGAGAGCAGTGCAGCGACGGCAACTAAAACGAGGGCAACGCCAGGATGTGCATTGCGAAAGAGGAGTTTGGGCATGTAGTGGCGCTAGGTTACCTTTGGGCTTCTCAAAAGTACATTGCTATGCCGCTGCGCTCCCTTTTTGAAGGAATAGGTGATTTTTTCACATGGACATTTAAAATAATGCCCCTTATTGGACCTGCGACCAACGTAGTGTTCATTTCCCTTATTGCCGGTGGCATTATCTACTGGCTTCGCGAAATGAGCAAGCACGAGAAGCAGCAGAACTAAGCGAAGCTTACTTTTTTGCTGGTAGGCCGTAGATCGTTCCGATGTCGCGGCGCACTTGCTTCCCCTCAAAATTTATCTGGTCTGCGTGCGCGTAGGCTTTAGCAATGGCCTCCTCTGCGTTGGAGCCCATTCCCGTAACTGCAAGTACTCTGCCTCCGTCGGTGACCAATTGACCGTCGCGCAAGGCGGTTCCGGAATGAAAAAGCAAGCTGCCCTCTGAAGCTAATTCAGAACCTAGTATGGGCAGGCCCTTGGGGTAATTCCCCGGATAGCCCGGCGAAGTGAGTACCACGGTTACCGCGGTTTCGGACTTTACTGCAATGGGACGGGTGTTGACGTGGCCTCGGGCGGCGTCAATCATAAGGGCCAACAGGTCTTCGTCTAGGCGAGGCAGAACTGCCTCAGTCTCGGGATCTCCCATGCGCACGTTGTATTCAATGACTTTGGGGCCTTCTGGCGTTAGCATGAGTCCGAAGAAAATAAATCCGCAGTAGGGAATGCCCTCGGCCTGCAGCCCCTGGATAGTGGGACGAATAATCTCGCGATGAACGACGCCAAGCACTTCGGGAGTAACAAAGGGAACTGGGCTGATCGCCCCCATTCCGCCGGTGTTGGGGCCCGTCTGGCCTTCGCCCACTCGTTTGTAGTCGGTGGCTTGGGGCAAGAGCAGGTAGTTCTCGCCGTCGGTAAGCACAAAAACAGAGAACTCGGGGCCGGTAAGGTGCTCCTCAATGACAACGCGGCTTGAGGCAGGGCCAAACTTGGCCTCCCCTAGCATAGAGTCAAGCTCCTTGAGGGCTTCCACTACATCGTCGAGGATTACTACTCCCTTGCCGCCTGCCAGACCGTCGGCTTTGAGGACGTAGGGACCGTCGTAGCTCAAGACGTACATTTTGGCCGCCTCGAGCTCCTGCTTGGTGAAGCTTCGGTAGCCGGCGGTCGGGATTTCGTGGCGCTGCATGAATTCCTTGGCAAAGTCCTTAGACCCTTCGAGCTGGGCCGCTTCGGCCTGAGGGCCAATAAAATGAATGTGCTCAAGGTTGGGATGTTCCGCAAAAAAGTCGCCCAGCCCAAGAACAAGGGGTTCCTCAGGCCCCACAAGGACAATGTGAATATCTTCTCGGATGCAGAAGTGAACAATGGCGTCGCGATCGCGCCAGTCCAGGTCGACGCAGGTTCCCAATGCTGCCATGCCGGGATTGCCAGGAGCGATAAAAAGATTGGTAAGTAGCGAACTCTGGCCAATGCTCCAGGCAAAGGCAGACTCCCTACCACCTGAGCCAAAGATTAGTACGTTCATAAGGCAAAGGTCGGGCTAGGGCCGAGAATACCCAAGCGAGGACGATTCCCATATAGTAGGGCCTGAAATTTTGAAGAATGCGGCGAAAAAGGCATTATTAAGTGTACGAAATACACCACCAATTTCATTTAGTAACTTCTGATTTACAATTATTTAACTAAAACCATGGGTCAGGCTTTGACTTAATTTTTTAGATTAACTTGCTCTACGTTAATGGTACTTTTTACTATAAGATATTCCGTCACTATGAAAAAGAGTTTAGTTGGTCTGCTTTCTGCGCTGCTTCTAATCCTAGCCCCAACAGCCCAGGGTCAGGTAAAGAATCAAGAAATTCAAGGATCCGTAGTAGAATTTGGTGTCGAAGCCGCCGTTCCCAACGCAGTAATTAGCCTCGCCTCGGGCGGCAAAGTGCTCGCAACCACCGATGCCCAAGGAAGATTTCGCATTACAGCGGCTGCGGGAGCCAACCTGCGCGTCAGGGCCCTTGGATACACCGACTTGGTCGTTGCCGCTCGCGATGGAATGCGCATAGCGCTCCGCGCGGAGACTACGGAGCTTGACGAAATCGTTGTGGTTGGTTTTGGTACGCAAAAAAAGAGCAACGTCACCGGATCCATCGCTCAGGTTAAGGCCAAAGACCTCGAAAGCATGAGTCTTTTTCGTGTGGAG
>JBEEMM010000047.1:0-12743 GCA_041192685.1 Bacteroidota bacterium
TAGACCTCTTCCCAAACCATCAGTTGAAAATCATACCTGATGCAGGACATTCTATTTCGGTGGAGCAGCCGGAGGTTTATTTAGAAACCATCCGAGACTTTTTGAACCAGACGCAGCCGTTTAGAATTCGTTAAGGGCAAAACGTCGGTTAGCCCCAAAATGCAAGATGCTGCTGGGATTTTAATTCTTTGCCCTTGGCTTGCGTGCTGCTCCAGCGATTTGGGCTTCGCGCGGAGCGTGGTCCACAAAGCGGTCGGCATAGCCGTGGCGGTGAAGGCGGATGTGTCCGTAGCCTTGCTCGTTCAGCCAGCTCCCGAGGGCTTGCCCCACGCCGTTGATGGCTTGAGCGTCTTCCCAAACGTGCCAGGTATGGTGGTTGCCGGCAAAGTAGTGAAGGGAGTCCGCGTCGATGGGTTTGGCCATGCGCAGGTCGATAATGCTGTGGCCGGACTCAGCGGCGGCGAAGGCTTGAGTTAGGGCGGTTCCCAGGGCGAAATGGGCTACGCCGGTTCCGGTGCGCATCCAATCCATTCCTCCGCGGCGTTGAAGCGCGTCGGGGTAATGGGGGGCTTCGCCTTTTGGATAGCGTATTATCGAAGGCCCTCCGTAGGCCAAGGCTTCTTCGAGGGCTTCGCGCAGTGCTTTGCCGTCGCGAGGCGCCCAAATGGCGGTGTTGGGAACGCTGCGGAACATGGCCAGGTCGAACACTCCGTGGTGGGTGGCTCCGTCTTCGCCGACCATTCCGGCGCGGTCGAGGCAGAGGATTACGGGAAGCTTCTGCAGGGCGACGTCGTGGATCCACTGGTCAAGGGCGCGCTGCGAGAAGGTGGCGTAGAGGTTGACTACGGGGCGGAGGCCGGCGGCGGCCATGGCCGCCGCGGCCGTCAGGCAGTGGGGCTCGGCGATGCCCACGTCGTGCACCCGGTCGGGGAATTGGGCCCGCACCACGTCGAGGCTGCATCCTGGAGCCATGGCCGCGGTGAGCGCGTGGATGCGGGGGTCGGTGGCGGCGAGCGAAGCGAGGGCCGCCGCAAAATGAGTCTGAAAGTGGCCAGGGCCGGCGGCGGATTCCTTGAGGCCGAGTTCTGCGGGCTCGGGTCGCTTGGTGCGCAGATGCAGGATACGGGGTCCGCGAAGGGGCAGCGCGCGCTGAAGCGCGCGCACCAGGGCGGGCAGGTTCTGCCCGTCGACCTCCCCGTCTATCCAGGTCCAGCCCAGGGCCTCGCCAAGCTTGCGGTAGGCCTGGGATCCGCCCTGGTGCAGGGCGCCGACGTTGCCTTCGATAGCCATTCCGTTGTCGTTAATAATCAGGAGCACGTCGGCCCCCCATGCCCCGCCGTCGTTCATCGCCTCAAACACCATTCCGCCCGTCATCGCTCCGTCGCCCACCACCGCTACGCGGCGTCGATCCGTGCCCAGAGCCTTGTCGGCCCGGGCAAAACCCACGGCAGCCGAAAGGGCCGTGCTCGAGTGCCCCACTCCCCAAGCATCAAAATCCGATTCCGCTCGGCGCGGGAATCCGCTGGGTCCGCCCGGCTGGCGGTTGTTGGCAAAGGAATCGGCCCGCCCAGTTAGCACCTTGTGCACGTAGGCCTGGTGGCCCACATCCCAAATAAGGAGGTCCTCGGGGGTTTTAAGAAGTCCGTGAAGGGCAACAGTAAGCTCCGCTACCCCAAGGCTCGAGGCAATATGCCCGGCCTTCTCGGTAGTACGCTCGAGCACCAGCTTTTTCGCTGCGTCGGCGACTTCTTGCCACCGTTCTACCGGCCAGCTTCGCCACTCGTTTAACAAAGGAATCACCGCGTAAAGGTCGTCAAAGAATGCTGCCCGCAGGGAATGCCAACTTGCAAAGAATGCTCCCCGCAGGGAATGTTTGCCGCAGGAATCCGCTATGCTCCCCGCAGGAAATGCTTCCAGCGGGAATCCGCTCTGCTCCCCGCAAGGAATGCTTCCCGCAATGCCTTAAGCGACCTTGCGGTAGTAACGGCGAGATCGGCTGCGTTCGGTAAGGAATAGCAGAACGGGCATGATCACCAGCGTCAAGAAGGTCGCGAAGGTCAAACCAAAAATTACCGTCCACGAAATCGGACCCCAGAAGGCTACCGTGTCGCCCCCGAAGTAAATCATGGGGTCGTTGTTAGTAATCAGAGAGAAGAAATCCAAATTCATGCCCGTAGCAAGGGGTATCAGGCCTAAAACCGTCGTTATTGCGGTCAGCAAAACCGGCCTTAAACGCGTGCGGCCTGCCTCTGAGAGAATTGTTGGCAACTCCTCCTCGGCCAGGGGAACATTCTCGTCGATGCCTAACTCAGCCTTGCGGCGATTGATAAGGTGGGTACCGTAGTCGGCAAGGACAATGGCGTTATTCACCACCACTCCAGCCAGAGAAATGATTCCAATCATGGTCATGATGATGACAAAGTCCATCCTAAAAATCAGGAGTCCGAGCAGTACTCCGATGAACGAGAGGATTACCGTGGTCAAGATTAAGAAGGGGATGCGCGCCGAGTTAAACTGACCCACCATGATTATAAATATCAAGAACACAGCGATCAAAAGGGCTCCAGACAAGAAGCCCAGCTCCTTGGCCTGCTCCTCCTGCTGGCCAGTGTAATCCAGAGCCACTCCTTTGGGTAGCTCATAGTTCTTGAGAAGCTGCTGCATCTCAGCAATAATTAGGTTGGCATTAGCCCCTTCTTCGATACCGGAGTACACGGTGATTACTCGATTGAGGTCGTTGCGCTTTACAGCCGTAAAGGTGGCTGTTTTGCTCGGCGTCGCGATGGCGCTAATGGGAACCTGCTTGATGCGTCCAGAGCTCTGGTCGCGAAAGGTAATTTTCTGATTCATGAGGCTCTCGAGGTTGAACCGAAAGCGATCGTCAAAGCGAATGTTGATGGGGTAGTCTGACTCGCCCTCTTTGTAGCGACTAATCTCCTTGCCAAAAAGTGCGGTGCGCAGGGCATCACCAATTTGGCCAGTGCTAACTCCAAGGCTTCGTGCTTTCGCGCGATCAACTATGATGGGTAGCTCTGGCTTGTCTCCGGCCACGTCAATCTTGAGCTCATCATAGCCTTTAATGCGTGAATTCAAGATGGTTTTTCGCAGGTCTTCGGCGGCGACCAGAAGCTCTTCGTAGTTGTCTCCCGACAGCTCAATGTTAATGGGCGCTCCCTGGGGCGGACCATTCCGGTCCTTTTCTACGGCGATGAGCACTCCGGGTATGGTGGAGATGTTGTCGCGCAATAGGTTCAGCACGTCGGCACTGGCCACGCGACTACCCTCGGCATCGAGGCGATACTTCATTTCGCGGAAGGCTACTACAACCTTAGCCTTGTTGGGCGTTGCTTGGTTGGCAGGACCTTCGTTAGGGTCGCTGGTTCCCTTGCCCACCTGGGCAATTACGGACTCCACCATGTAGTTTGATGCGGTTGGTCTCTTCAATGTCGGTGCCCACGGGCATTTCGATGTAAATATTGGCCAGGTTGGGCTGGTTGTCTGGGAAGAACACCACCTTGGGCGGAATTACCGCCATCAAAATAAAGCTCAGCACAAAAAGTCCGACGGTGGCCAAAAGGGTTTTGGCGGCGTTGTTTTTAGACAGAATTTTTTGGACGTTGCCTTCATACCATCGCTCAAGACGGGGCAGCCCACCCGCCATAAACTTATTGGTTAATGGTTCAATTCCCCAGAGGTAAATAAGGGTGAGAATTCCTGGCCAAAACAAGAGGTTTCCCAGTGTGGTAAAACCAAGGGCCAGATTTAAAAGCAAACCGACCAACGTGAGGCCGGCGCCTATTTTGGTCCATTTTGGTCGATTGACCACGTCTGCCTCGAGCTTCATGTAGCGCGATGCCAAAGCGGGGTTGACCACTAGGGCCACAAAGAGCGAGGAACCCAGCACTACAATCAGAGTCAGGGGCAGGAACTTCATGAATTCGCCAATTAACCCAGGCCAGAGGGCAAGGGGCAAAAAGGCCGCAAGGGTAGTGGCGGTCGACGAGATAATGGGCATAGCCACTTCACCCGATCCCAGCATGGATGCCTCTTTGGCGCTGTACCCTAGGGTTCTAAAGCGGTAAATATTCTCTACAATTACAATTCCATTGTCGACGAGCATACCTAGGGCAAGCACGAGCCCAAAAAGCACCATGAAGTTGAGGGTTACCCCCAGGCTGTTTAAAATTAAGAAGCTGAGCAGCATCGAAAGGGGAATCGCAATACCCACAAACAAGGCGTTGCGGAGACCTAAAAAGAAGGTGAGCACGAGCACCACCAGGATGATTCCAAAAATGATGGAATTCTCCAATTCACCAACCTGATTTTTGGTCCGGTTGGACTGATCGTTGGTCACCGACAATGCCAGGTTCTTGGGGAAGTAGGACTTCCTGGCCTCAGCAATGACCTCGTTAATCGAGGCCGAAACCTTAATTAAGTTCTCGCCCGAACGCTTCTTAACGTCCAGGGAAACTACGGGGTTTTTGAACTCACGAGCATAGCTTTCGCGGTCCACATTGGTGAATTGTACCGTGGCTATATCTCGCAAGTACACAATTGCGCCCTTTTCTTGCTTGACAATGATGTTTTCGATGTCTTGCATCGACTCAAACTCACCCAAAACACGAATGTTTCTGCGGTAGCCGTCAACCAGAAGGTCTCCGCCCGATACCGACATATTCTCGTACTTAATAGCGTCTGAAATTCCGTTAAAGCTGATGTCGAGGTTCTCCATTTTTTGAAGGTCAACGGCAATTTCAACTTCTTTATCGTCGACCCCGCGCAGGTCCACGGATGCGATGGAGGGAATGTCTTCAATTTTCTCCTCGAGGTGCTTGGCATAGTCCTCAAGCTGGTCCGCGGTGAATTCTCCCGACAGATTGATGTTCATAATGGGCTGAAGCTCCGCAATGTTCAATTCAAAAATATTGGGGTCGGCGGGCAGGTCCTTGGGGAAGTCGGCCGAGGACTGAACAGCATCAACCTTGTCTTTGACCTTGCGAAGGGCTTCATCTACGCCAACCTTGAAGTCAAAGCGGACCTCGATCGACGAAAAACCCTGCACCGAAGTAGACTTGATTTTGTCTACACCGCTGATGGTGTTGAGCTGCTTCTCGAGCGGACGGGTAACCAAGCGCTCCATGTCTACGGGAGAATTGCCCGGGTAGGGTGTTCCGATAAAAATGGTGGGCTGCACCACTTCGGGGAAGCTCTCTGCCGGCATGGCTCGGTAGGCAAGAAAACCCGAAATAGTGATGATTACGGTTAAAACGCTTACCGTGATTTGGTTGCGCACGGCCCAATCAACAAGGGCAAAACGTGGAAACAGAGACTTATTATCTGACATTTTAGGAGGCTTATCGCGGTATTATTTAATTACTGCCTTTACAGTTTCGCCGGTTTGCACGCTGCGGATTCCGCGATCAATGATCTGCTCCTCAAGGCTCAGGCCCCCGAGGACTTCGGTGGCGTCGTTGTTGGATACGCCCAATTGAAGCTCGCGTCGTTCTACTTTGCCCAGTCCGTTTTTGGCCGGTACAAAAAGGTAGGTGTAGTTGGCGCCCTTGCTGTCTTGCAAAATCAGTCGGTTGGGCACTGTGATAACTCCCTTGCTTGAATAGTCTACTACCTGGGCGCTGGCCATCATGTTGGGCTTTATTTGGCTGTTGGATGGCAGGCTTACATTGACTTTGAAGGTGCGGCTGTCGGCACTAATGAAGTCGCCCACTTGGCTGATGCTCGCGCTTGTTTGGAGTCCGATGGAATTGAAATTAAGCGCAATTTTTTGGCCAACTTTTAAGCGAGTAATGTAGGTTTCTGGCACGTCGAGCTCGAGGCGCAATCCGCCGCTGCTCACCAGGCGGGCGACAGCCATTCCGGGCGCCGCATACTCGCCGGCTTTTAAAAAGAGTTCGTCAACCGTTCCCGCAAAGGGTGCGCGCAGGCTGGACATTGCGGCCTGCTTTTGGGCCGTTGCCAGTCGTTTTTGAAGGCCCTCGAGCTGGGTCTTGACCTGCAGGTACTGCACCTCGCTGCCAATGCCCTGGTCCCAAAGGCGCTTTTGCTTGTCGAATAGGGTTTGCGCAAGGTCGAGCTGAGTTTTAATCTCCGCCAAGCTTGACTGGACTACGCTGTTGTCGAGCTCTACTAAAACTTGCCCTGCACTTACTTTTTGACCGCTTCGCACTAGGACGCGCTGAATTCGGCCCGCACTCTCTGGGTAAAGGGTGACGCTTTGGTCGGACTTAACCGTTCCATAAATGTCAAAGTCGTGCTGAAAGGCAGAGGATCCCGCCGCGAGAATGGTGACGGTGTTCCACTGTGCGGTGGTGTCCAAGGAGGCAAGCTCCAGGTCGATTTGGCTGAGCTCGCCCTCTGCCTTGGCAACGATGCTTGCTAAGGAGTCCCGACGCGCGGTGAGTTGAGCAACATCTCCACTAGCGGAATCGTTGGAGGTGCATGATGCCGCTGCTGCTGCAACGGTGGCAAAAAGTAGGAAGGTCTTGTTCATGGTTTAATTGGGCTTCGAGGTGTTGTACATGCCTAGCACTTTCTCAAGGGCAATGCGTTTGTTGAGGGTTTCGTTGGCGCTCGCTAGCATGGCGGCGACCGTTTGCTGGTACTGCGTTTCGGTTTGGCTGTAGTCTAGGCTGCTGGAGACACCCTCCAAAAACTTAATTCGGGCCTTGTCTTTTAGGCGCTTGGCTATACTTACATTTTCTACCTGCAGGCGGTAGGTATTGAAGGCGTTTTCGAATTCTGCTTTTGCTTGCAGGTACTGGAGGGTAATGCTGTTTTTTGTTAGTTCTAGCATTTCATCGAGTTGCTCCACTTTGATTCGGCTTTCTTGGGCCTTGAATACTCTGCGCCCCGACGCAAATAAGGGGAGTTGGGCGCTTACATTCCACGATTGAAAGACCACACTGTTGGCTGAATTTCCGTTGGGATTCCAAACGTTGGCATCTTCGCTCACAAACTGTCGATTAAGGCCATAGCCGGCATAGACCTTAGGTAAAAAGCTGATGAGCTCATTTTTGTACAAGAGGGACTGCCCAAGACGACCAGCGGCCAATACTCGATAATCAACATGCTGTTCCGGGTTGAACTTGGCTTGAAGTAGGTTCTCGCCGGCCATAGCTAATGCCATCAATTGCTCTAGGGAAGTGCTGAGCGTCGTTGCGCCGTCCAAAGGAAGTCCGCAGGTAAGCAGAAGCATCTTGGTCGCAATGATTTTTTGCTGGCGAATGCTGCTCAAGTTGGCTTCGATCTGGCGCGATACGAGTCGCACCTGGTCTACGCTTTCCAGTTCGGCAAGTCCTTCGCTTGCCATAACCGTCATTTGGTTGGCTGTCGATTGGGCTTGCTTAAGATTCTCTGCCAACACGAGTTCATTTTCAGCAAGAATTATAGCAAGATGGTAAAATTGCGCCGTTTGCTGGCGCACTTCAATCTCGGTTTTTTCTTTGTTGAGGGAGGCTTGGTCGCGAAGAACGTCGGTCGCGAACAGCGCAATAAGGTAGCTTCCGTCAAAAACGAGTTGGTTGATGCTCAGATTGCCCAGTGAGGTATAGCGCGTGCCGAACTGTAGTTTGTTGATAGTGCCGTCCCCGTCAATGTCAAAGAACAAAGCAGGCAGTTCAATATTATCGGTGTACTGGCCTCCAGCGTTGACGCTCGGAAGGCCCAGCGCGATGTTCTGCCAAAGTACTTTTTCGGCGGCTCGCTGCTCCAGGCTGCGCACCTTGTTTTGCGCATTGTGCGCTTTGGCTTGGTCGTAAGCTTGCTCGAGCGAGAGCGTAGTTTGGGCGAAGCCAGTGACGGCCCAAAGCATGACTGCAGTGAGGGTAATGAATCGAATCATTGGTGGGAATCCTTGTTTTCGTTAAAGTATTGAAGTCCTTGAGCAGTGCTAATGCTCCGTATAAAAAGACTAATGGCTGTCCAGATTAAATCGCGGCGCTCAGCAAGGCTCTCCGATTGCAGGTCGGCGTCGGAGAGTCCGACCATGGTGGTAAAGTGAATTTTGGCTACCAGGTGCGCGTCGAGGTCGTCGCGAAAAAGCCTCTGGGCTTGGCCGTCTTTCACCGTTTGAACAAAGGCATTGATCATCGATTCACGCCTCTGGGCAAACAGCCACTCATAGGTCTTAGGGTAGTATTTTTTGAGCGGAAACATCATGCTTGGGCCGTGCGACTCGATCATCTGCATCAAGTAGGTGTAGCGCTTAATCATGCGGTCAATGGCATTCTCGTTCTCAGAAGTTATGCTCTTCATGGTCTCCTCGTGCGCGCAGAAGACCTGGCGAACGGCCTGGTCTACGAGGTCTGCTTTATTAGAAAAATACTGATAAAGAGTCTTTTTACTCATCGAAAGCTCGCGGCAAACGTCGTCCATCGTCATGGCCTGAAGGCCGTAGCGCTGAAACATCTCCATCGCCCTTTGGAGGATGCTTGTTTTTACTTCGTTGGGTTGTGCGGTGCTCATGGCGCGGCAAATTTAGGCATTTCTGTACTACAAATACGTTTTAAGTGTAAAAACGTTTCCAAGTTATCTTTTTACTAAGGTCTGTTTTGGCGCGTCTTCAATAAATCACTGCCCTAAAAAGGGCAATTGTGCCAAAGTTTCTCGTAATTTGCGTTCGCCTTAACCACAAATTGTGCCAAGAAGTATGACCATAGCGCAAATCCTTCAGACCCCTGCCAAGCAGCAGCCCATAATGGCGCGCGGATGGGTTCGGACCTTTCGTTCCAAGCGCTTTATAGCCCTCAACGACGGATCCACGGGCGCCAATTTGCAGTGCGTCGTTGATTTTGAGCGAATGCCTGAGGACCT
Source organism: Bacteroidota bacterium (assembly GCA_041192685.1). GTDB lineage: Bacteria > Bacteroidota > Bacteroidia > Flavobacteriales > Schleiferiaceae > TMED14. Next base: position 8,830 of record JBEEMM010000047.1, read on the forward strand.
CCTGAGGCGCATAACCACCGGAGCAGCCGTCGAGGTTCGCGGATTGCTGGTGCCCTCGATGGGCAGTGGCCAGTCCGCAGAGATTCAGGTAGAGGAAGTTATAGTTCATGGCGACAGCTCGCCCGAGGATTTCCCCCTGCAGCCCAAGCGCCACAGCCTGGAATTCCTTCGTGAAATTGCCCACCTGCGCCCCCGAACTGCGACGTTCAGTGCGGTATTTCGCATTCGCCACGAGGCCCAGTACGCCGTACACCAGTTCTTTCACGAGCGCGGATTTTTTCATTGGGCTACTCCCATCATAACCTCGAGCGACGCGGAGGGAGCCGGAGAGCTCTTTCGCGTTACGACCCTCCCTGCCGACAATCCGCCGCGTACCGATTCAGGGGAGGTAAATTTTAGCGAAGATTTCTTTGGTCAAAGCACCAACCTCACGGTCAGCGGCCAGCTTGAGGGCGAGCTTGGAGCCATGGCCCTAGGCAAAATCTACACTTTTGGGCCCACGTTCCGCGCAGAGAATTCCAATACCACCCGCCATCTCAGCGAGTTTTGGATGATTGAGCCCGAAATGGCGTTTTACACGCTTGAGGACAACATGCAGCTTGCCGAGGATTTTGTGAAGCACATCATAGGTCAGGTACTCGACCGCTGTGCCGACGATTTGCTGCTGCTGGACCAGCGCCTCGAGCAAGAAGAACAGGCCAAGCCCCTTGCCCAGCGCCAGGCCATGGGCCTCATCGAGAAGCTAAAATTCGTGCAAGGCAACCCCTTTGTACGCTGCAGCTACAGCGAGGCCTTCGAAATACTCAAGGCATCAAAGCCCAACCAAAAGGGTCAGTTTGCCTACCCCATTGACACCTGGGGCGCCGACCTGCAGTCGGAGCACGAGCGCTACTTGGTTGAAAAGCACTTTCAGGCCCCGGTCTTTATTTATGACTACCCCGCATCCATTAAGGCCTTCTACATGCGCTTGAACGAAGACGGCCAGACCGTGCGGGCCATGGACCTTCTCTTCCCCGGCATCGGAGAAATCATTGGCGGAAGCCAGCGAGAGGAGCGCTACGACACCCTGGTCGCCAAAATGCAGGCAGTGGGCATTGACCCCCACCACCTGGACTGGTACCTTGATACCCGCAAGTTCGGAAGCTGCGTTCACAGCGGATTCGGACTAGGATTCGAGCGCATGGTTCAGTTTGTGACGGGCATGAGCAACATCAGGGACGTGATACCCTTCCCCCGCTTCCCAGGCAGCGCTAAATTTTAATTTTTTTAGGCAGCGTGCTTCGTCAGTCCCAGGTTTTAAAACTTCAGCAGAAGCTGTCGCCGCAGCAGATTCAGCTCATGAAGCTGATTCAGCTGCCTACGCAGGCCTTAGAGGACCGCATTCAGGAGGAGCTCGAGGTGAATCCGGCCCTCGAAACCGAGAGTCAGGCCGACGAAGACCCCTATGAGAGCGAGTACGAGGCCCCCGAAGACGACTACAGCAGCGCCGAAGAAGACGAGCGATACCCGGAGTCCAAGGAGCAGGATTTTTCGGAGGAACTGTTTGACGACACGCCCGAGTACCGACTGAATGCCAATAACTATTCGGCCGACGACGAAACCTACGAGGCGCCTATTGTAGCGCGCATGGACCTGAGCGACGTGCTTCACGAGCAGCTCGCCCTGCGCTCTCTGGCTCCCCAAAAGGAGGCCCTGTGCAAGTACCTCATCGGCACCCTGGACGACGACGGCTACCTGCGCCGCGAGCTGGTCGACATTGTCGACGACCTGGCTTTCTCGCTCGGAATTTTCATAGAACCAAGCGAGCTCGAAGAAGCCCTGCGCGTCATACAGTCCATGGATCCGGCTGGAGTGGGCGCCCGCAACCTGCAGGAATGCATGACCCTGCAGCTTGCCCGCCGCCCCGACACGCCGACCGTGCTCAACGCTCGAGCCCTTGTGGTCCGCTACTTTGACGAGCTCGCCAAGCGCCACTACAGCCGCATGATGCAGGGACTGGGCACCAACGAAGAGGGATTGAAGTCCGCGCTAGAGGAGATTAGCCGAATTAATCCCAAACCGGGCGGCAGCGCCACGCAGGGTGCGGAACCCAGCCAGGTTGTGGTTCCCGATTTTTTGGTGACTTCGATCGACAATAAGCTGGAGCTCAAGCTCAATGGCCGGAATGCACCCGAATTGAATGTAAGCCGCGAATACAAAGAAATGCTTGCGCACTACAGGCAGGCTAAGGGCTTTGACAGCGACAAGCAAAAGGAGGCATTCTCCTTTATCAAGGGCAAAATTGACAGCGCTAAATGGTTTATCGAGGCTATAAAGCAGCGCCAGCAGACCCTGCTGCTTACGATGTCCGCGATAATGCGATACCAAGAGGACTACTTTTTAACGGGCGACGACCGCAAACTTAAACCCATGATTCTCAAAGACATTGCCGATGAGGTGGGCATGGATATTTCGACGGTAAGCCGGGTGGCGAGCCAGAAGTACGTGCAGACTCCCTTTGGCACTTTTTTGATTAAGCGTTTTTTTAGTGAGAGCATGACCAATTCTGAGGGAGAAGAGGTTTCGACTCGTGAGATAAAAAAAATACTCGAGGAGAGCATTGGCGAAGAAGATTCGCGCGACCCGCTCACCGACGATGCTTTGGCCGTCTTGCTCAAAGACAAGGGCTACCCTATTGCTCGCCGGACGGTGGCAAAGTACCGCGAGCAGCTTGGAATGCCGGTGGCTCGTTTGCGCAAAACGCTTTAGGTTTGGCGGTGACTCATTGATGATGTGCGGATTTGGATTAACCTAGGCATCACTCGATGAGTCGAAGTATGTTTGTAAGTACTAAAATAAATGCCACCATGCGCCTACTTCGCTTTATCCTTCTTCTCCTTGTGCTTGCTCCGATAGCAAGTGAGGCAAGCCACATCATTGGTGGAGATATTCAGTACAAATACGTCGGTGATTCGTCGGGAGTGCCCAACCAATACCGGATCAAGCTGGTTATTTACCGCGAAGCAACGGGAATTGGCATGGGAGCTACCGAGATAGTTCAAGTGGCCTCGTCCAGTTGCGGAACCAGCCAAAGTGTTACGGTGAATCTTTCGGTGCCTGAATTTTCGGCAGCGCTTTATGGAGCCTACGACTGCATTCCTCAGTCTTCTGCGATTTTTACCCCAATGGTGCGCATTTACACTGGTTTTGTGATTTTGAGCCAGCAGTGCCCGGACTACAAAATGTCTTGGAGCCAGTGCTGTCGCCCAGCGGGGATAACCGGAATCACGGGATCTGCAGGAGTCGGATTCTACTTTGAGGCGGAATTAAACAACACCTTGGGTACTAATTCTTCGCCCGCATTTTTATCTCGTCCAATAAGCTACGTATGCATTGGCGGCTACATTAACTACCTGCAAAATGCGACAGAGCCCAACGGCGACTCGCTGCAGTACGAGCTGGTACCGGCCAGAGACAACGGCCCCAACAACCCGGTTCCCTACGCAGCTACTTTTAGTTTTACTCAGCCGATTCACACCTTCCCGATAGGTCCATTTTTGATGAACCAAAAGACCGGAAACATCTCCTTTGTGGCCAATACGGTAGAAACTTCGGTAATAGCCATTAGGGTTAATGAGTATCGTTTTGACTCCACCTTCTTTGTTTGGGTCAAGGTGGGCTCCTCCAACCGAGAGATTCAGGTAACCGTTGCGGGCAACTGCAATACTTCAGTGAATGCTGGCGTGCGGCTTGACCCCACGGCCCCCGGAGTGAGTTTAGACGCTCAAGGCCGCCAAACCAAGGACTACAACTGCCTTGATTCTACCGTGCTGCTTAAATTCACCCTGGCCGTTCAGTGCCAGTCGGTTTCGCCCGACGGTTCCGACTTTCGCCTTACCAACCCCAATGGGCAGCCGATTCCTATTAAAGCCCTG
>JBEEMM010000048.1:0-9393 GCA_041192685.1 Bacteroidota bacterium
CGAGATCGTTGCTCACCAACGAAGGATTCCAATGATGAAGCTGGCTGAATTCCATGGCTACTTCGAGCTCGGCGTAGGTCGCACCCAGCTGGTCCTCGTCGGTGCGTCCGTCGGACCAAAGACCGTCGGTGGGCGCTGCCTCAAGGATGGCTTTAGGCACCCCCAGATGCTCGCCTACCCGATAAACCTGCGATTTGTAGAGTCCTGCTATGGGGCTGAGGTCCACACCCCCATCGCCGTATTTGGTGAAAAATCCGACGCCAAAATCCTCGACCTTGTTGCCGGTCCCTGCGACGAGCAAGCCGTAGCACTGGGCCTCTGCATAGAGGGTTGCCATGCGAATCCTCGCGCGGGTATTGGCCAGGGCGAGATCCCGCGTGAGCGAAGCATCAAGGCCCATGGCCTTGGAATGGGCGTCAAAAACCCCGCTCAAGTCAATGCGACGGGGAGTCACAGCACCGTGCCGCTGCGCTAAGTGATTAATCCATTCCTGCGAGCGGCCTAGCTGGTCGGCATTCTGGTGAATGGGCATTTCAAGGAGCCTTACGCGGAGTCCCGTGGCCGCACAGAGTCCGGCAGTGACGGCAGAATCGATTCCACCGCTCACTCCCACTACAAATCCCTTTGCCCCTGCCTGGTGGGCGTAGGCACTAAGCCATTGAACAATATGCTGGGTTAGGGAGGGGACGTTCATCAGACTACCTTTGGGTTATGCAACTAAGGACGCCAAAATTAGGTGTTTTGTTCGCTGCAAGCGCAGCCCTATGGCTATCTGCCTGCCGCAACGACCCATGGACCGACGCGGGAGAAGAAGCCCAAGCCCAAGCGCAATCGGCCATTCTTGCCGACCAAGACCCCTTGCGCATCGTGCATTTTGCAGACTCCCTGCTCGATCTTGATTCCTCTGCCATGCTGGTGAAGCTCGAGGCTATGGCTCCGCGGCACCCGCTTATTTTTGAACCCAACTGGCGCGAAAACCTCCCGCCCTATTTGCTCGATAAGGGGTTGAGGCAGCTCTGGGCCGACGCTAAAAAAGTTCGCAAGCCCTTGGCCGATTTTGACCGGCGAACCATGCAAATGCTCGACCGCATCGACGGGCTGCAGGGTGCTCAAAGCGGACTTCGCATCTACACCTACATCTCTCGAGCCGAAGAGTTTGACGTACTTAAAACAGAGGGAGCGCTTTTTGTCGCCTGGGATCGATTTTTGGGCTCAGAGCACCCACTCTACGCCAACGAATCCGCCTACCTGCGCAAATGCCACGACCCAGAGCGGATCTATAGTGCCATGGCCGCTGCGCTCTACGAAGCGACTCCTTCGGGTGGCGGACAGCTGCTTGACGAAATGCTCCGCCGAGGCAAACAGCTCCTTTTTATTCAAACAGTGTTAGGCGAAGAAGATGCCTACCTCTACCTCAGTTATTCTGCCGACCAGCAAGCCTTTGTGGCCGAGAATGAAGCGGCCCTCTGGAAGTCCCTCGCACGCGAACGCTGGCTTTTTGACAACCGCGCAGACCTTAAGCGCAAGCTGGTCGAAGTCGCGCCGTTCAGCAAAATGGGGAGCGAGCGCGACCAAGAAATCCCCGGCCAAATTGGCGTTTGGTTCGGCTGGCGCATAATGCAGGCCTACTGGCGAAGCAATCCGCAACTAAGCCTTTGGGAAGTACTCGAAGCCAGCCCCAAGAGCACTGAAATCCTCAAGCAATCCAACTACCGACCATGAAATCCAGCATAAACCTCGAAATCGATCTGGACGCCAACCGAGTCCCCGAACGCATTCAATGGTCGGCGCCCGACGGCGGCGTAGAACAGTCCGACACCCAAGCAATTATGCTGTCAGTCTGGGACGACCGAGCCGAAGAGCTGCTGCGCATTGATTTGTGGACCAAAGAAATGAGCGTGGACCACATGAAAAAAATGTACCACCAAACCCTGCTCGCCCTTGCCGACGGATTGGAGCGGGCGACTAATGAATCGGAGGCCGCTTCGGACCTTCGCGGATTCGCGCGCCACTTCGGCGAACGCCTTAAGTTAATGGACCCGATTCGCGGAGCTGGAGGTTAACCGACTCAATGTAGGCGAGAAGCTTGTCTCGTCCGTAGCCAGTCTGGGCGCTGGTCTGAAACCAGGGAGGTAGCTCATCCCAGTCCTCCATAAAGGCCTTCTCAAAAGCGGCGCGATTCTTCATCAAAACAGAACCCGACACCTTGTCGGCCTTGGTGAAAACCAGGGCAAAGGGAACCTCCCAGAGGCCCAACTGCTTGAGAAAATCCAAGTCGGCCTGCTGGGGATCCAGACGGCCATCAATAAGCACAAAAACCAGCGCAAGATTCTTGCGCTCCCGCACGTAGCGACCAATCATAGTGCTGAATGAGCCCCTCATGACCTTGCTGACCTTGGCGTAGCCGTAGCCCGGCAAGTCGGCAAGAACCCAGGTTCCGCGGTCAATTTTAAACAAATTAATCAGCTGGGTTTTGCCTGGACTACCCGAAGTTTTTGCCAACCCTTTGCGGCCAACGAGCTTATTAATCAGCGAGGACTTGCCTACGTTAGACCGGCCAATAAAGGCATACTCCGGAATATCCCATTCCGGGCACTCGTCCACCCTCGGGGAAGAGAGAACAAATTCCGCGTGAATATTTAGGCGACCTCGATCTTCTTGAGCCACTCGTCCACAATGATGTTAAACTCTTGAGGATGCTCCATCATTGCGGCGTGGCCGCAGTTGTCAATCCAAAAAAGATCGGAGTTGGGCAAAAGTTCGTGAAACTTATCGGCCACCTCGGGAGGCGTGACGGCATCCTGCCTGCCCCAAATCAGGCAAACCGGCAAATGGAAGGACGTAATGTCTTCTGCCATATTGTGGCGCATCGCCGACTTAGATATGGCCAGGGTCTTGATGGCCTTCATGCGGTCGTTGACGGTACTGAATACCTGATCGATGAGTTCTTCAGTAGCCACCTCTTTCACGGCGAACACGTCACGGACGCGCTCCGCTATATAGTCTCGGTCTCCACGACGGGGGTAGCTGTTGCCCATGGCCGCCTCATAAAGCCCGCTCGAGCCCGAAAGCACAATGCTCTTTAGGTAGCTAGGGAAGAGTTTTTGAAAAAGCAGGGCGATGTGACCACCAAGGCTGTTGCCCACCAGAATCACCTTGGAGTAGCCCTTGTGGTCGATAAAGTTCTTGACAAACTTGGTTAAGCTAGTTACCGAAGTGGTCGCCAAAGGCATAGAGTATAATGGGAGCAGGGGGATCACCACCTCGTAGCCGCGCGAGCTAAAGTAGTCCACCTGATGCTGAAAGTTGGTCAAGTTCCCCATGAGACCGTGGAGGAAAATCATGGGAGTTCCGCTACCCTCAGTGAGGTATTCGAAGTTACCGTCGCTAACAATCATTTATGTGCAGTTCTTAAATCTTGGGCAAAGATAGGTCAGGGATGCGCGGGATGGGGCGAGAGTACGACCTAGGCAGCCACCGACGGCGGCCTGCAACAAGCAGTATAAGACAGCCTCAGGGCCCGTAAAATTTTAGGCAGATTAGATTCATAAAGCGTTTAAAATAAATGGAATAGGATCAAAAGACAAAAGTTATGCACAATAGTGGGAGAAAGTGGGTTTTTGTGGGAGAAACTACTACTTTTGATGCAACTAATCAACCAAAACCCATGAATTCCGTACTCGGAGTATACGAATGCAGTATGGACGCCAAAGGCCGCGTCTTGCTCCCCGCTGGCCTCAAGCGCCAACTGGATGCAGCTGCTCGTGAAGGGTTTGTGCTCAAGCGAAGCGTTTTTAGTCCCTGCCTAGAGCTGCACAGCATGGCCCAGTGGAAGAGTATTTCTGATAAAATTGGCGGACTCAATCGTTTTGTTAAAAAGAATGCGGATTTTGTGCGGCTCTTTCATGCCGGCGTCAAGATGGTGGAGCTCGACGGTTCGGGGCGGATTCTTATTGCCAAGGACCTGGCCGTTTATGCGGGTCTCGAGCGAGAACTCGTGTTCTCAGGCACCACTTTTGGTTTAGAAATTTGGAACCGCAAGGCCTACGAGGCGGCGGTAAATCCAAGCGACCTTGACTTTGCCCAGTTGGCCGAAGAGGTAATGGGCGACCAACATCGAGACCATGAGCTATCATAAGCCCGTTCTTCTCGCCGAATGCCTTGACTTTTTAAACCTTCGCCCTGGCGGGACCTACATCGACGCCACCTTTGGCGGCGGTGGACACAGCCGGGCCATACTCGAGGCCCTAGGAAGCAAGGGTAGGCTTATCGCCTTCGATCAGGATCCCGACGCGGGAGCCAACGCCCTCGATGATTCGCGATTTACCCTTGTTCCCCACAATTTTGAGCACCTCAAACGGTTTTTAAAGCTGCACGGGGCCCCACAGGTTGACGGCATTTTGGCTGACCTGGGGGTGAGCAGCCACCAACTCGACCAGCCTGAGCGCGGATTTGCGCATAAATACGAGGGTCCGCTCGACATGCGAATGAATCCCGAGGCCGGACAGCCCGCCAGCGAGTGGCTGAGTCAAGTGGGCGAACTGGAGCTTCGCAAGGTCCTGGCCGAATTTGGCGACGTGGAGCGACCCGCTGGCATTTCCGCCGCCATACTGAAGGCCCTGCCCCTGACCACCACGGCAGAGCTCCGGCTAGTCATCGAGCCCTTCTGCAGCCGTGGCCGCAATGCCAAGCTGCCCACGAGGGTTTTTCAGGCCATACGCATCGCGGTCAATCGTGAAATGGAAGTACTTGAAGCCTTTTTGGCCGACTGCGTGCCCAGCCTCAAAACAGGGGGCCGCTTGGTAGTCATGAGCTACCACAGCCTTGAGGACCGGCGGGTTAAAAACCTCATGCGCGAGGGCCGCTGCCAAGGAGAGGCCGACCGAGACAGCTTTGGCCGCCGGCTCGTTCCCTTTGAAGTACTCACCCGCAAACCCATAAGCGCAGGGCCCGAGGAGCTTGAAGAAAATCCAAGGTCGCGCTCCGCAAGGCTGCGCGCGGCAGAAAAAATTGAGGTAAGCCATGGCTGAAAAGTCTGATCGCCTGCGCCTGACCTCCGTACTCAGGGGAACCTTTTTGGGGCATCCCTATGTAGTGCGCAACCTGCCTTTTGTGGGATTTTTAAGCGCACTCGGGGTTCTGGCGATCTTTTGGGCCCACCAGGCCGAGCAGCAGTCCCGCCAAATCAGCACACTCTCGGCAGAACTGAGCGAAATCAAATCCGAGTACCTCGAAGCCAAATCTACCCTGATGCTCATGGGAACCGAAAGTTCCGTGCGCGAACGCACCCAACTAATGGGCATGGTTCCGCCAACCAAAGCACCAGAACGCATAATTCAACCCAAGGATGAAGCCGAATGACCCCGACCGACTGAGTTCGCGCTGGGTCGCGGGCATCAGTGCATTCTTGGCCTTGTTTGCCCTTGCGGTGCTGGTCAAGCTCTATGTGGTCTCGATTCGCGACGGTGCCGAACTGCGCGAAGCCGCCCGAGACCGGGTAGTACAGCAGCGCACGGTTCAGGCGAGCCGGGGCAATATCTATTCTTCAGACGGGCAGCTTCTGGCCACCTCAATGCCCGTGTATGAGCTGCGTTGGGATGCCTCACTGGTGAACCAAGAGCACTTTGATAAGAGCATTAACAAGACCGCCATTGGTCTGCAGCTTCTTTTGCCCGAGCGCAGTGCCTGGGAATGGCTCACCTACCTCAAGGAGCAGCAAAGCGAGCAAAAACGCTATGCGCTAATCGCTAAAAACCTAAGCTTCAGCATGTACCGCAGGGTGCGTGACCTGCCCCTTTTTGACGGTGGTCCCTTTGAATACGGATTAATTGCCGAGGAGCGCTACACCCGGCTCATGCCGCTTGGCATGATGGCCGAGCGGACCATAGGTTACTGGAGGCCCGACGCCAAGGCCGGACTCGAGGCCACCTTTAATAAAGTACTGGGCGGCCAAAACGGACTTCGATGGATGCAGCATTTTGGCAAGGGCCAGTGGAAGCCGCTCGAGGCCAACTACGAGGTGGAGCCGCGCGACGGAGCTGACATCGAAACTACCCTTGACACGCGCATTCAGGACATTGCGCATCGGGCTCTGCTGCAGCGACTTGAGCAGTTTCAGGCGGAACACGGCAGCGTGATTGTAATGGAGGTGGCCACGGGAAAAATCCGCGCCATGGTAAATCTGGGGCGCGAAAAAGGCGACTCGACCTACACCGAGCTGCGGAACTATGCCGTCTGGGAACGAACCGAGCCCGGGTCCACCTTCAAGTTTGCTGCCCTCTTGGCCGCACTCGAAGACGGCGTGGTAGACACCGCCACCAAAGTCGATACCGACGGGGGCGTGTACATGGTCTACGGCAAAAAAGTAAACGACTCCCACAAGGGCGGCTACGGCGTGATTTCGCTCGGACGCGCCCTGGAAGTGTCGAGCAACACCGGGGTGGTCAAGGCCATTTACCCCAAGTATGCCGCCAACCCCCAGGAATTTATTGACCGCCTCTACCAAATGGGCTTGGGCGAAAAAACGGGTATAGAAGTCAACGGCGAGAGCAAGCCCTTCATTCCCCAGCCCGGCAGCGCTCGCTGGTCTGGCACCACCCTGCCCTGGATGATGTTTGGCTACGGAGTGCAGTGCACCCCACTACAAACCTTGGTTTTTTACAATGCCCTGGCCAACGAAGGCAAGATGGTGCGGCCCCGACTCTGGGAGCGCACGATAGACCGCGGTCAGGTCGTAGCCGAATCCGAAGTGGAATACATCCGCAGCAGCATTGCGTCTAAGGAGAATGTGGCCAAGGTCCGCAACCTTATGGAAAACGTTGTTTTGCGCGGAACCGCCACCAACATTAGGCTCGACTCGCTAAAGCTCGCCGGCAAGACGGGTACCTGCCAGCTGGAATACTGGAATCCCGAGCGAATGGGCTACCAGGCCTCGTTTGCGGGCTACTTTCCGGCGGACAATCCCAAGTACTCCTGCGTAGTGGTGGTTTCGCGGCCCATTAAAAGCATGGGCTACTACGCCAACGTGGTGGCTGCGCCCGTATTTCAGGATATAGCGGTGGGCATTACCCGATTTATTCCCGACGAGCAGGCCCCGCCCAAGGGTTACTGGACGGAGGGGCTCGAAAACGTTGCCCAAAAGCAGTCTGCGTCGAGCGAAAAGCAATGGGCCGAAGCCGAAGCCGACCTTGAGCGCGGAACCATGCCCAACTGGACCGGCTGGAAGGCCACCGACGCCCTGCGCCTGCTCGAGCGAAAGGGCTACACCGTGCAAACCAAGGGGAACGGACGCGTGCGATCCTGGAATCCGGGCGTCGGACGCAAAACCATTATGCTGATTTTAGGATGAAGCTGCTGAAGAACTTGCTCTATGGACTGCGCCTGACCGACGTGCAGGGCAGTACCAATTTGGCCGTGGAATTCGTGACCACCGACAGCCGCAGCGTGCGTGCCGACAGCCTTTTTATCGCAGTGCGGGGCAGTCAATCCGACGGACACCGATACCTCGATCAGGCAATTGCAGCAGGCGCAAAGGCCCTGGTTGTCGAAGAGCTTCCCAGCACTCCCTCAGACAACGTCACCTGGATTGTGGTCGGCAACAGTGCCGAGGCCTACGCCCAAATTGCATGCTCCTGGTTTGACCAGCCCAGCCATAGCATGAGCGTGGTCGGCGTAACCGGGACCAACGGAAAAACCACGACGGCGACCCTACTCTACCACATGCTTATGTACCGCGGAACCAAAACGGGCCTTATCAGCACCGTGAAGGTCTGCGTGAACTCCGCCGAAGAAGCCGCAACCCATACCACTCCCGATGCATGGGTACTTCAAGGCCATTTGGCTCGCATGAGGGACGCCGGCTGTAAGGTGGTGTTTATTGAAGTGAGCTCGCACGGCCTGGTGCAGCACCGCGTGACGGGTTTGCGCTTTGCCGGAGCGGTCTTCACCAACATTTCTCGCGACCACCTGGACTACCACGGGACGATGGACCACTACGTAGCCGCTAAAAAGCAGCTCTTTGACGGGCTGGCGCCAGAAGCCTTTGCCCTAGTGAATTCCGACGACAAGCACGGCGAAACCATGCTCTTGAATTGCGGAGCGCGCCAAATAACTTATGCACTCAAGCGCCCGGCAGACATCAAGGTTAAGGTTTTAGAATCACACCTTCAAGGAACCCTTCTGAGCATAAACCAGCGGGAGTGCTGGTCGCAGCTCATTGGCGGATTCAATGCCTACAACATAGCCGCCATGTATGGGGTCGCCGTGGAGCTGGGAATTCCGGCAGACGAAGCGCTTCAAGCCCTTAGCGCGGTGCGAAGCGTAGACGGCCGGTTCCAGAAGGTTCCCGGGCCCGAAGGACGCATGGGAATAGTGGACTATGCGCACACTCCCGATGCGCTCGAGAACATGCTTAAAACGCTTCAGGAACTCAATCAAGGCGGCCAGCAACTAATCACGGTTATAGGCTGCGGAGGCGATCGCGACAAGGGCAAGCGCCCGGTAATGGCATCCATTGCGGCAGACCGCAGCACCAAGGCCATACTGACCAGCGACAATCCGCGCAGCGAAGACCCCGAGTCCATTCTCGACGACATGGAAGCCGGTCTAGACCCCGTCCAAAAACGACGCACCCTGCGCATCAGCGACCGCGCCCAAGCCATCAAGCTTGCCGTGCAGCTGGCCAAGCCCGGAGACGTCATCTTGGTCGCCGGCAAAGGCCACGAAACCTACCAAGAAATCGCAGGAGTCAAGCACCCATTTGACGACGTAGCCACCCTCAAAGACCAGTTTAACGCCCTATAAACCATGCTCTACGCCCTCTTTGACGCCCTTAGACCCTATGACTTGCCTGGCGCAGGCCTCTTTAGCTACCTAACCTTTAGGGCGGCCCTTGCCATTTTGCTGTCGCTCACCATCAGCCTGGCCTTTGGCGGTCGGCTCATCAAAGTATTGCGCAAGCTGCAAGTGGGCGAAAGCATCCGCGATCTGGGCCTGGAGGGCCAGCTCAGCAAGGCCGGCACCCCGACCATGGGCGGACTCATTATTTTGGCAGCTATTGTTGTTCCGGTTCTGCTGGTTGCCGACCTGAGCAACGTCTACATTCAACTTCTGCTGCTCACGACCCTTTGGATGGGAGCCATTGGATTCGCCGACGACTACATCAAGGTCTTTCGCAAAAACAAGCAGGGCTTGCGGGGCATTTTTAAGGTAATCGGTCAGGTCAGCCTGGGTGCCGTGGTTGCCGCCGTACTGGCCTTTCATCCCGACGTTACCATGAAGGAGGAGGTCGCCGCAAGCGACCTTAAGCTTCTCTATGGCGAAGCGAGCGCGGGACGCCCCAGCTTTGGCCCTGCCGAGCAGCACCTTCGCACCACCATTCCCGGGGTCAAGGAC
>JBEEMM010000049.1:0-8801 GCA_041192685.1 Bacteroidota bacterium
TGGTAAAGGGTCCCGAAGAACTTGCGCTGCACCTCCGTCACGCCGTCGGGGTCAAACTTGAGGTTGTCCCAGGGTTGGGCGTTGGTGAGCATGTACCATCGAAGCGCGTCGCTGCCGTACCTCTCCATTGCTTCAAAGGGATCCACGCTGTTGCCCAGCCGCTTTGACATCTTCTGGCCGTTCTTGTCGAGAACCAGGCCGTTGGAGACCACATTCTTGTAGGCTATCGAGTCAAAGACTAAACCTGCGATGGCGTGAAGGGTAAAAAACCAGCCCCGAGTTTGGTCGACGCCCTCGGCGATAAAATCAGCGGGGAAGGCGGTTCCGCCATCAATAGCGTCCTTGTTCTCAAAGGGATAATGCACCTGGGCGTAGGGCATTGCGCCAGAGTCAAACCAAACATCGATGAGGTCGCTCTCGCGATGCATGGCCTGACCCTCGGGGCCGGTCAGCACCCAATCGTCCACAAAAGGACGGTGCAGGTCGACTCCCGCATAGTTGCCCTCGGACATGTCGCCCGGAACAAAACTTGCCAAGGGATTCGCCTTCATGTGCCCTGCCGCCACGCTGCGTTCGAGTTCAGCGCGCAGTTGCTCAAGCGAACTTATGCAGACCTCGTGCTGGCCGTCTTCGCTTCGCCAAATCGGGAGCGGAATTCCCCAGTATCGACTGCGGCTGAGGTTCCAGTCGTTGAGGTTCTCGAGCCAGTTGCCAAAACGACCGGTTCCCGTGCTTGCGGGCTTCCAATTGATGGTCGTGTTGAGCTCCTGAAGGCGCTGCTTGACGGCCGTGCTCCGAATGAACCAACTGTCTAAGGGATAATAAAGTATGGGCTTGTCGGTGCGCCAGCAGTGCGGGTAGCTGTGCACGTACTTTTGAACCTTAAAGGCCTTGTTGTCGGTCTTGAGCTGTATCGCAATTTCTTCGTCAACGCTTAGTTTGGGCTCTTCTCCCTCGGCGTAGTAGCTGTTTTTCACGTACTTACCCGCGAGCGGACCGGCCTCAGCCACAAATCGGCCCTGAAGGTCGACGAGCGGCATGGGGTTGCCCTCGGCATCGAGTACGAGCATGGGCGGAACGCCCGCAGCCGCGGCCACGCGGGCGTCGTCGGCACCAAAGGTTGGCGCCGTGTGTACAATTCCGGTTCCGTCTTCGGTGGTGACAAAGTCCCCTGGAATCACCCTAAATGCCTGGTCTGCATCGAGGTAGGGTAAAGCATAGGGCAGGAGCTGCTCATAGCGCAGACCAACCAAATCCGAACCCTTTACTGCCGCTGTGCGGCTCCAGACAGAGCCTTCTTCCTCGGGGTTTAGGTATTTGGCAACGAGTGCGGTGGCAAGAATAACCCGAACGTCGACTCCGGTGTAGGGGTTGGTGGTGGCAATCAGGCTGTACTCAATATTGGGGCCTACCGTCAGTGCGGTGTTCGACGGGAGGGTCCAGGGCGTGGTGGTCCAGGCAAGCAGGTGCACCGGGCGGTCGCCAAACAGGGCGCGGCTCTGGTCGCTCGGAACCACGGCAAACTGGGCCGTAACCGAGGTGTCGGTGACGTCGCGGTAGCATCCGGGCTGGTTGAGTTCGTGCGAACTCAGTCCGGTTCCTGCCTTGGGGGAGTAGGGCTGCACGGTATAGCCCTTGTAGAGCAAGTTTTTGCGGTGCATTTCGCCCAAGAGCCACCAGACCGATTCGATGTACTTCGTCTTGTAGGTCACGTAGGGCGCCTCCTGGTCAACCCAGTAGCCCATTTGCTCGGTAAGGCGGTTCCACACGTCGGTGTATCGCATAACCGCCTCTCGGCAGGCCGCGTTGTAGTCGGCTACGCTGATGGTTTTGCCTATGTCTTCTTTGGTGATTCCCAGCTCTTTCTCGACGCCTAGTTCGACGGGGAGCCCATGGGTATCCCAGCCAGCGCGGCGGTCTACGCGAAAGCCTTTTTGGGTTTTGTAGCGGCAAAAAAGGTCCTTGATGGCGCGGCCCATGAGGTGGTGAATGCCCGGCATTCCGTTGGCAGAGGGCGGCCCTTCGTAGAACACAAAGGCCGGATCCTCGGGGCGGATGGAACGTTCAAAGACCCGCTCTGCCTTCCAGTACTCCAGTGTTTTGCGCTGTATTTCAGGCAGGTTGAGCGCTCCGTGTTCGGGGAATGCTGCACTCATAAGGCGGCAATGCACTTGAGTTCGATGGCGATGGGCGTAGGCAGGGCCGTGACCTGCACCGTGGTGCGGCAGGGCTTGGGGTCTAGGCCGTCAAAGTACTCGGCATAAATGCGGTTGAATACCGCAAAATCGCGCTTCATGTCGGTAAGGTAGACGGTGATGTCCACGAGCTGATCCCAGCGCGCGCCGGCTTCTTCAAGGGCGGACTTTACGTTGGCCATGACGCTGTGTACCTGGGCTTCAAAGCTGAATTCCAAATAGTTTCCGTTCGCATCGAGGCGCAATCCAGGCACCGAACTCGCGGCCGCGGCACTCTTGGGCAAGCGCGGACCCATTCCCGAAATAAAAAGCAGGTTGCCCACTTGGCGGCTAACGGGGTAGCTGCCTACAGCTTGGGGCGTATTGGATTCAGAAGGCATAGGCACAAAGGTACATGCTAGGCGCAGCTGAGCATTGGCGGCAGGAGCGGCTTGGCCTCGTTAGAAATTCCCAATGGCTCATAGGGCGGGTCCCCATTGGTGGGTCGAAAGGTCGAGGTTGCCGCCGCTGAGAATTATGCCAATTCGCTGCCCCTTAAATACCTCGGCCTGCTTGACCACCGCGGCCAGGGGGGGAGCGCAGTTTGTTTCAACAATGATTTTAAGGCGGTCGGCAATCATTCGCTGGGCGGCCAGAATCTCGGAGTCGTCTAGGGTGTGGATGGCGGCAACAGTAGCCAAAATAATGGGAAAGTTGATATTGCCCAGCTCGGTGCGCATTCCGTCGCATACGGTTTGCGGGTCTGCATTGTGCTCGATTTTCCCCGAGGCAAGTCCGCGCGCGGCGTCGTCGGCACCGCTGGGCTCCCCGGCAAAGACGCGAACCGAGGTTCCGCGCTGCTCGTTCCAACGGGCGACGGCAAAGCCGGTTCCGGCCAAAAGTCCGCCACCGCCCACCGGCACGCCCACCCAGTCCAGCTCGATGCCGCGGGCAGCGCAGTCCTCCAATAGTTCCCAAGCGGCAGACCCTTGGCCTAGGATTACGGGGGCCTGGTTCGAGGGGTGGATTTCGACGGCTCCCGTGCGTCCTACTTCGCGGTTCACAGCCTCGATGCGGGCCGCGAGATTGGGCTCGCATTCAATGATGAGCCCACCGGCCTTGTGCACCGCATCCTTTTTAAACTGCGGGGCGTTGCTGGGCATCACCACCGTGCACGGAATCCCGAGCGCTGCCGAAGCCCAAGCCAGGGCTTGGCCGTGGTTGCCCGAGGAGTGCGTGCAAACTCCGCCGCGGGGAAGTCCGCCCGAAGCAAGCTCGCGCAGCGCGTTGGCCACACCCCGCATCTTGAATGCGCCCGATTTTTGAAAGTTTTCGCACTTAAAATGAAGTTCGGCCCCAGACCAGGCATTGAGGCTTGCGGACTGCATCAGGGGCGTGCGGTGCAGGGAGCTGGCCAGCTCGGCATAGCGCTGTGCCAAAGCCGAAGGGTCCAAATAGGGCGTGAAGTAGGGGTCAAAGGCCGGGTGCATGGCGGCAAAGTTCGCGATTGCGCAGGGACGACGCTGCTTCATGACCAGAATTTTGGCTAGAAATGAAAAACGCCGCCTTTTACAGCGACGCTTCACAACCCTTGATGAATCCGCCCCAAACGGGGCAATTCAATGCAAACATAGCAAAAAAATGGAGTTATGGTACAATGAACAATAATAAATTTTCATGAGGATTTCAACCTTGGCTGGCTAAGGGCCTACCTTTAGCTCAATGTCGGGCGTACAAAAGCTCTTTGGGGACGCGGCTTTATACGGCCTCAGCAGCATCCTAGCGCGGTTGCTCAACTTTTTAATTACTCCCCTGCTCACCGTTGCGCTGACCAAGGGGGAGTACGGCATCAATAGCCTTCTCTATGTTTCGGTGGCCTTTGCCATGGTCCTTTTGACCTACGGAATGGAGACGGCCTTCTTTAGGCAAAGCCAACGAGAAGGGGCGGACGCAGAACGCGTTTATTCCACCGCCATGACGCTTTTGCTGGCCACCACCGGACTTTTTCTGGCGCTCCTGGTTATGGGATACCGCGGCAGCGCCGTCTTGCTTGGCCTGGCGGAACACCCGGAGTACCTGCTTTGGACAGGCCTCATCGTGGCCATGGACGTGCTGGCGGCCGTTCCCTTTGCCCGACTTCGTGCCCAGCAGCGCGCCAAGCGCTTTGTGGCGATTAAAACGGCGCAGATTGGCCTCAATTTGGTCTTGAACTACGCATTTTTTGTGTTCTTCCCGGCCGTCGTAGAGGGCTGGCCCAAGCTGCAGGTCGGCTATGTCTTGCTGGCCAACTTGGCCGCCAGCGCCCTGATGATGCTTCTGCTCAGCCCAGAGTGGCTTGCCATAAGGCCCGCCCGCTTTGACCGCAGCACCGCCCGCGGCCTAATCGCATATGGATTTCCCTTGCTGCTCGCAGGCCTCCCGGGCGTGGCCAACGAAATGGTCGACCGCTTTTTCTTGGAGGCACTCCTGCCTAGAGGTTCCGCAATAGAGGGAGTTGGCGCCTACTCGGCCGTATACAAACTCAGCATCTTCTTGATACTGTTCAACCAAGCCTTTCGCTTTGCCGCAGAACCCTACTTCTTTAAAAATGCCCAGGGAGACCTTCGCCAGCTCGCCTTGGCCACGAGGTTGTTCGCGGCCCTCCTAGCCTTTGGCGTAGTCGCGGTACTGGCCGGCCTTCCTTGGCTCAAGTACTTTATTGCCGACAAATACTGGAACGACCTGCTGCTGCTCCCGGTGCTGCTCTTTGCGAACTACCTGCTATCTCTCTCCACCCAAGTATCCTTGTGGTACAAACTCAGCGACCGCACCATGATGGGCCTGTGGATCACCCTCTTTGGTTTTGCGCTCACGGTGGCGGGCAACCTGCTCTGGATTCCCATCCTTGGGGTCATGGGCGCCGCCTACGCTACCCTTTTGAGCTACGGCGGAATGCTGCTGCTGTCGCTTTTGCTCGGGCAGTGGCTGAACCCCGTGCCCTACGATTGGGCACGCCTCAGCCTCTATACCCTCTCGGCCTTGGTTTTGGGCGGACTCGCCTTTCACCAGCCCGGTTGGGTTGCTGCCGCGGCAACCCTAGTGATGCTGGCGGTTCTGCTCCGCAGCGAGCGCGCCATAATTCGACGACGTATCCCCTAAATTGAGTTCCATGATTGCGGTCATCAACGATTCCCCCTACCCCCTCCCGGAGTACGCCACTTCTCAGTCTGCGGGCCTCGACCTGCGCGCCCACCTCGCCGAGCCCCTGCTGCTGAATCCAGGAGAACGCGTCCTGATTCCCACGGGGCTTCGCATGGCCCTGCCTCCGGGTTGGGAAGCTCAGGTGCGGCCCCGGTCTGGATTGGCCCTCAAGCAGGGCGTTACGGTGCTCAATAGTCCGGGCACCATCGACGCAGACTACCGCGGCCCGGTGGGCGTTATTTTAATCAATCACGGCGCGGACTCTTTTAGCGTGCAGCCCGGCGAGCGCATAGCGCAGCTGGTTTTTGCGCGTTTTGAGCAGGCAGTCTGGCAACCCGTGAAGGAATTGGACCAGACCGAGCGGGCCGAAGGCGGATTTGGGCACAGCGGGCGCAGCTAAGGCCTTATTTTTGCCGGACCAAACCAAACCGCCCAACCCAACGATGAACATTATTATTCCCATGGCCGGCCGCGGATCCCGTCTGCGCCCCCATACCCTGACCACGGCAAAGCCCCTTCTCCCAGTGGCGGGCAAGCCCATTGTTCAGCGCCTGGTCGAAGACATCGCCTCCATAGTTGGAGACGACCTCAGCCGAATCGCCTATGTGGTGGGCGAGTTTGGCCAAGACGTAGAAGACATGCTATTGGCTGTCGCCGAGGGTCAGGGAGCAAAGGGCAGCATACACTACCAAGACAAGCCCTTAGGCACCGCCCACGCCGTACTCTGTGCCGCCGAGCACCTCGAAGGCCCGGTGGTAGTGGCCTTTGCCGATACCCTGTTTCGGGCCGACTTTAAGCTCGACCAATCCGCCGACGGCGTGATTTGGGTCAACCGCGTCGACGATCCGCGCGCCTTTGGCGTCGTGCAGCTCAGCGATGACGGCAGCATCACCGATTTTATCGAGAAGCCGCAGGAGTTCGTCAGCGATTTGGCCATAATCGGAATTTATTACTTTAAAGACGGAGCCCGCCTGCGCAAGGAGCTGCAGTACCTCATCGACAACGGCATCAAAGGCGGAGGCGAATACCAGCTAACCAACGCTCTTCAGAGCATGACCGACGACGGACTCCGCTTTGTTCCCGGCAGGGTTGACGCCTGGATGGACTGCGGCAACAAAGACGTCACGGTCGAAACCAACGGACGCATTCTTGAGTTCGTGCAGCACCAGGAGCAGTTGGTCTCCCCCGATGCCTTGGTGGAGAATTCCCAAATTATTCCGCCATGCTTCATCGGCCCGGGGGCTAAAATTGTCAACAGCACCGTCGGTCCGCACGTTAGTATTGGAGCGCGTTCTACCCTGACCGATTCGGTCTTGACGGACTGCATTGTGGGCGAAGACTCCAGCCTCACGCGCATTACGCTTCGAAACTCCATGATTGGCCGCCACGCGGTGCTCGACGGGCAGTTTGTTTCGCTAAGTTTAGGCGACTATTCCCGTCTCGAAGGCTGATGAATCTGCGGGCCCTCCTTGTTTGCGCAGCAGCCTTTTTAGGGGGGAGCGCCTGGTCGCAGTCGCTAAGTCCAACCTTCGTTCCGGAGGCCAGGGTTGAGGCAATGCTTCAGAAGGCCGAGCAGTCCAATGCCGCACAAAAAGCCCGTCTTTTGGACCGTGCTCGCCACAGGCTGCTGGCGAGTGCCCAGAAGAATCCGGCTAACGTCCCCACCCTTCAGATGCTGGTCTGGCTGAGCTATGCCAAGCAGGATTCCAAGCTTTTTGCCCAGTCCCTCCACCGCCTTCAGGCCTTGGGCCAGGGGCAGGCCTCGGACTATTGGGCGGCAGCCGAGTGGTTGTTTGGCTTAGAGGACTACGCCGGCGCACTGGAATTCATCCGCTTTTCGGAGGCTATTGAGGGCCAGACCCTGCGCAGTGTCAGCTCCAAGCAGGCGATTTATTTGAGGCTATACCAAGGAGATTCCGCCCTGAATAGCGCAGCGGAGTACTGCGTTCAGCAGCCCAATGACGCCCGGGCCGCACTGCTTTATGCCCAGACCTTGGGCGAGCTCGGTGCCAGCGATGAGGCCTACTTGGCCTTTGTGAGCTTGAAGAAGCTCTTTCCTGAAAACACGGAGGTGCGTTGGCAGTTCCTGCTTTGGGCCAAGGCCAACGACCGCCTTGCCGAGTCCCTTGCCGAGGCCGAAGGCATTTGGTCCGACCCTGACATTACCGAGCGGGCCAAGGTGGCCTATGCCTCCCAATTGCTCACACTGAATCCCCGCGACCAACCAAGCGCAGCCCTTGCGGTGCGCTGGGCAGAAGGCCTACTGCGCCAAGATTCAGCCAACCCCGCATACTGGGCCTTGCGCGGAGACGTAGCCCGATGGCTCGACGACCTGCCGACCGCCGAGGAATCCTGGAGGCGCTGCCTGTCCCTGCCCGGGGGTGCGCAATGGCCGGTCTTTCAACAGATTCTTCAGCTCGACCTCGATAAGGGCGATAGCGAGGCACTGCTTTTTGACGCCAAGGCAGCCCAAGGGGCTCACCCAGAGCATCCCTTCGGGCCCTTGTTTTTGGGCGTGGCCCAGAGCCGCAAGGGCGAGCATGCCCTGGCCCATGCCATCTTAACGGAGGGCATTAATCGGTTTGGATCCGACAAGGAGGTGCGCGAGCAGTACCTGCTCTACTTGGGCGAAGTATGCTACCGCCTCGGACTTTTGAAGGAATTCCGCGGGCATTTTGACGAGGCAATCTCCATCAGCAGGAGCAATCCAACGGTCTTAAACAACTACGCCTATTTTTTGGCCCTTTTGAAGATTGACCTTAAAAAAGCCGAGGCACTCGCCCTGCGTGCAGTGGCTATTGCAGACCAAGAAGCCAGTTTTTGGGATACCCTCGCCACGGTCTACGCCTCCCAAGGCAAGCATGCCAAGGCGCAGTTGGCCATGGATCGCGCTCATTCTTTGGGGGCGGACCCCACCAAGTCCCTTCAAAGAACCAACGAAGCCTCTGAACTGTGAAAAACCTTGCCCTGGCTCTAGTCCTGCTCGGCGCTGCGGCCTGCCGAAGCCCTAAGCCCTTGCCCCTTAAGGTAGCAGTTGCTCCGGAGGCGGTTAAAATGCCTATGTACGACAAACCCCACGCCGCACTGCAATCCCTGCTGCTTGCGCCTCTTGGTGACGACCGCTCGGTCGGAACCCTAAAAGTCGAGTTTGGAGGCAAATCCCTCTCGGCAAAGCTTGACCTTCGCATTCGAAGCCAACCAGAACCCATTCTCTGGATGGACGTAGCCGATCCCCTCATCGGCCTAAAAATTGGCCGAGCGCGAATCTACCAAGACAGCGTTCAGGGCTACATACGCCTGTACCGACAGTACATCAACGAACCTTTAAGCCGCCTGCGCAGCATGGGAATAGACGTCAAAACCGAAGACGCTCGCCGCCTTGCCCTGGGCCTGCCCTTGGCGGTTCCGGTCCAATGGTCCGACGCAAAGTGGTCGGTGGTAGACAGC
>JBEEMM010000050.1:0-8501 GCA_041192685.1 Bacteroidota bacterium
AAGTTGTTTAAAGCCAACTGCGCGAGCTGCCACAAACTCGACAAAAAGCTCATCGGTCCCGCCCTGGGCGACGTTACCCAGCGCCGTACGGAGGAGTGGCTGCTTAAGTGGATTCGCAATAATGCGGAATTTCGTGCCTCGGGTGATGCCGACGCCAACGCCTTGTTCGCCGAATACAAGGGGTCCATCATGCAGGCTTTCCCTGCTCTTACTGACGACGACATTAAAAGCATTCTTGCCTACACCGTGGAAGGCGACAAGAAGGCTGCGCCCGCTGCGGCTCCTGCGCCCGGTGCGGACGCGGTTGCTCCAGCTTCTGCCGAGGGAGAAAACTCTCCTTGGTTAATTTATATTTTAGGTGCTTTTCTGCTGGTGAACTTGGTGTTGCTTTTGAGAGTGCGCAACACCTTAAAGGAGATTAATGGCGAGAATCCGACCAACCTGCTCGAGGATGTTGACTTCATCACAAGGGTCTTAATTGCAAACAAGCGCTTTATGACCTTCCTGACGGTAGTGCTGGCGCTCGGATTCCTCTATGCCGTCTATGTGTTTCTAATGGGCATTGGTGTGGAGAAGGACTACCAGCCGGTTCAGCCCATCGCCTTTAGCCACAAGATTCACGCTGGTGAAAACGGTGTGGATTGCAACTACTGCCACAGCAGCGCGCGCCACAGCAAGCATTCCGGAATTCCTGCTGCAAACGTTTGTATGAACTGCCACATGTACATTGACGGTTCTGAGGTGGTAGATGCTTCGGGCAACCTGAAGTACGGCGGAGAGCGCAGCCCAGAGATTCAAAAAATCTACGCCGCAATTGGCTGGGACCCCGAGGAGCGCATTTACATGGAGGGATACGAGCAAAAGCCCATTCAGTGGATTCGGATTCACAACCTCCCTGACTTGGCCTACTTCAACCACGCTCAGCACGTCAATGCAGGTAAAGTGGAGTGCCAAACCTGCCACGGTCCGGTCGAAGAAATGGAAGTTGCCTACCAATACAGTGAGCTCACTATGGGTTGGTGCATCAACTGCCACCGCGAAACGGAAATCAAGGGCGAAAATGGCTACTATGCAGGGGCCATCGACGGATCGGCATCGATCAGCGACCGCCTTGTGGATCGCTTCCACGAAGAGAAAATAACGGTTGCCAGTATTGGCGGTCTCGAATGTGGCAAGTGCCACTACTAATCGAAAAGGACTATGGCAAGTAATAAAGTGTACTGGAAGAGTTTCGACCAACTTGCGAATACCGAGGTTTCGCAGCGTTTGGCCGAGAATGAGTTCGCTCAAGATATTCCTGTTGATGTGTTCTTATCGGAGGCAAGCAGCAGCGACTCCACCACAAGCCGTCGCGATTTCTTGAAGTTTTTGGGCTTCAGTACCGCAGCCGCAACCTTGGCCGCCTGCGAGCAGCCCATTATCGAGAGCGTACCCTACGTAGTGCAGCCCGACACGCTGACTCCTGGGGTTCCGTCTTTTTATGCCACAGCCTACACCGACGGCCAGGATTATGCTTCGGTTTTAGTAAAGACGCGCGAAGGCCGCCCGATTAAGCTAGAGCCCGGTGATTCTGCCCGATTCAACCGCGGGACCAACGCCCGAGCCCAAGCAAGTGTGCTTTCTCTTTATGATTCGGCCCGTCTTCGCGAGCCTCGCCTGGGTAAGAAAAGCAGCGATTGGGCGTCAATGATTATTGCCCTTAAGAAGTCTGCTGACCAGTCTCGTGCCGAGGGAACGCAATTTGTTTTACTGACCTCGAGCGTATTCAGCCCCTCACTTCAATCCGCCATTGAGCGTCTTCGCCAGGGCTACCCCAACTTTCAGCACGTGGAGTTTGATGCGGTTTCGCAGTCCAATACCCTTGACGTGTGGGAATCCTTAACCGGCGTCCGCGCTCTTCCCTCGATTGACCTCAAGGCCACTAGCTTGGTTCTGTCTTTTGGCAGTGACTTCTTGGCATCGAGCATGGCACAGCAGGTGAGCAGCGACTACGCCGCACGCCGTAAGCCAGGTACTGGCATGCTTCGCCACGTAGAGCTCGAGAGCAATTTATCGCTTACCGGCAGCAATGCCGACAAGCGCATTAAGATTAAGCCCTCTGAGATCTCGGCATCCTTGGCCTACCTCATCAACCAGCTCGGCGGCAGTGCTCCTTCGGTTAGCCTTCGCGGCGATTTGACCAAGGCCTTGCAGTCGCTTGCGGGTGAGATGAAGTCCGCAAAGGGCAAGACTTTGGTACTTGTCGGTGGCGACGATGCAAACCAGGCAAGGCTTGCGGCAGCTCTAAACGGCCTCCTCGGTTCGTTTGGAACAACCCTTCGCAGCGACCAACCCGTGTACATTCGACGCGGTAATGAATCACGCCTTGCCAATTTAATGGCGGACCTGAGCGCCAAGCGCGTTGGCACTCTTTTGGTTGCAGGAACCAATCCGGTTTACTTCAGGGCGGACTTTTCTAAGGCTATCGCCGGAGCCAAGTTCAGCATGGCCCTTGCGGATCGTTTGGACGAGACGGCTATGCTTTGTACTGCCGCTGCACCAATTCCACACTTTTTGGAGGGCTGGGCAGACTACCGTCCGGCTGCAGGGGAGTACAGCATTGCCCAGCCTACAATCAAGAATCTATTCAACAGCATGCCCTTGCTCGAGGTTCTCGGTTCTCTTTCAGGAGACCTTCGAAGTGCCAAAGATCAGGTTGCCGCTTCTGCTGCTGCCATGGGCCTTGACTGGAACAAGACGGTGCATGACGGTGGATCAAGCGTTACTTCAGGCGCTATTTCGGGCGCACCTGCTGCCGCCGCTATGGCCATGGCCGCATCAATCAAATTGGCAAAGCCTTCGGAGGGTATGGAAATCGCATTGTATGAGAACGCTCTCGGTGCTGGATTTCAGGCAAACAATCCTTGGCTTCAGGAACTCCCTGACCCTATTACCCGATTGACTTGGGACAACTACCTGACCATGGCCGCATCCGATGCGCTTGCTATGGGTTTTGAGAACGAGACCAACAGCGACGGTTCACTGGACGGAAGCTATGCCCGCATCAAGGTCGGTAAGCGAGTTCTCGAGAATGTTCCGGTATTTATTCAACCCGGCCAAACGGCGGGTACCGTTGGATTGGCCTACGGCTACGGCCGCAGTGCAGCCGGTAAGGTTGCCGACGGCGGGGGTGTCAGTGCCTATGCTCTTGGAATTTCGACGGGTTCGGCCAAGGTCGAAATCAGCAAGTCAGAAGGCATGCACGAGTTTGCAACCGTACAGCTCGGGCACACCATGATGGGCCGCCGCATTGTCAATGAAGTGAATCTGAACGAATTCGTATCCGATCCCTCGGGGGCTAGCTGGAACGAGAAGCCGACCTTCCACACAATTGACGGCTTGAAGTCTGCCGAGGAGGCCAATCTTTGGGCTAACCACGACCACGAGACCATGCACATGTGGAACATGAGCATTGACCTAACGAGCTGCACGGGCTGTGCCGCCTGTGTGGTTGCCTGCAATGCCGAGAACAACGTACCGGTAGTCGGTAAAGAAGAAATCCGCAACCTGCGAGACATGCACTGGCTGCGAATTGACCGCTACTACAGCAGCGACATGAGTAAGGATCGTGCGGCTGAAGAGAATATTGGTGGTATCGAGATGTACGCGCAAATGGAGGAGCCTTCGGAGTCTCCAATGGTCGTGTTTCAGCCCGTGATGTGCCAGCACTGCAACCATGCGCCCTGCGAGACCGTTTGCCCGGTTGGAGCTACCGTGCACTCGCGCGAAGGCCTCAACCACATGGCCTACAACCGCTGCATCGGAACACGCTACTGCGCCAACAACTGCCCCTACAAGGTGCGTCGTTTCAACTGGTTCAACTACATCACCAACGAGCAGTTTGCCGACGTGAATCCGTCGCAAGACGATTTTGGTCGCATGGTTCTCAACCCCGACGTAACGGTGCGCTCGAGAGGCGTAATGGAGAAATGCTCCATGTGCATACAGCGCGTGCAGTACGCCAAGCTTGAAGCCAAAAAGGTTGGTCAACCCATTCCTGACGGTGCATTTACGGTAGCCTGTGCCGAGGCCTGTTCCACCGATTCAATCACCTTCGGCGACGTCAACAACGCCAAAAGTGCCGTTCGTGCTGCTAAGTCTGACGCTCGTGCCTACCACCTTCTCGAGGAAGTTGGCACGCAGCCGTCCGTGTTTTACCTGACTAAAGTTCGCAACGCTTAACCAGTTATGCACTACGAATCAACCGAACGCAAGCCGCTTATCCTAGGCGATAAGAGCTACCACCAGATTACCGAAGACGTAGTACGTCCCATTGAGACCGCTGCGCCGCGTGCCTGGTGGATAGCATTTTCTATTGCTCTAGTCATGTTCCTTTGGGGCGTGGGCTCACTGGCCTACACCGTGGCTACGGGCATTGGGGTATGGGGCCTTAACAAGACTGTAGGCTGGGCATGGGACATTACCAACTTCGTATGGTGGGTAGGCATCGGCCACGCCGGAACGCTAATTTCTGCCGTTCTACTTCTGTTCCGCCAGCGTTGGCGCATGGCCATTAACCGTTCCGCGGAGGCCATGACCATTTTTTCGGTAATTCAGGCGGGCTTGTTTCCGCTCTTTCACATGGGTCGCGTGTGGCTGGCCTACTGGGTATTCCCCATCCCAAACCAGTACGGCTCCCTTTGGGTGAACTTTAATTCGCCCCTCCTTTGGGACGTTTTTGCCATCTCAACCTATCTTACTGTTTCGGTCGTTTTTTGGTATGTCGGACTCATTCCAGACTTTGCCATGGTCCGAGATCGTGCCATCAACCCGGTGCAAAAGCACATTTACAAGATTTTATCTTTTGGATGGGGCGGAAAAGCCAAGGCTTGGCAGCGCTTTGAAGAGGTTTCATTGGTTTTGGCCGGATTGGCAACGCCTTTGGTACTCTCCGTTCACACCATCGTATCCATGGACTTTGCGACTTCCGTGATTCCTGGCTGGCATACCACCATCTTCCCTCCCTACTTCGTTGCCGGCGCAATTTTCTCGGGATTTGCCATGGTTCAGACCCTACTGCTCATTGTGCGCAAGGTCTTTAAGATGGAGGACTACATCACCATTCAGCACATTGAGATGATGAACATTGTAATCATGGTTACGGGTTCTATTGTTGGAGTGGCCTACATAACTGAACTATTTATAGCCTGGTACAGTGGGGTAGAGTACGAGCAGTATGCCTTCTTGAACCGTGCAACGGGTCCCTATTGGTGGGCCTACTGGTCCATGATGACCTGCAATGTATTTAGTCCCCAGTTGATGTGGTCCAAAAAGCTGAGGACGAACCTGGTATTCACTTTTGTGATCTCCATTGTAGTGAACATCGGTATGTGGTTTGAGCGCTTTGTAATCATCGTGACCTCGCTGCACCGCGACTACCTACCCTCGAGTTGGTCGATGTTTTCTCCCTCTTTTGTCGAGGTGGGCATCTTTGTCGGCACCATCGGATTCTTCTTTACCCTCTTTTTGCTTTATGCCCGCACCTTCCCGGTCATTGCTCAAGCGGAACTCAAGACCATTCTAAAAACGTCTGGCGAAGCCCAGAAAAAACTCCACAACGATCATGGCGCACACCACTGAGTCTGTTCCGTTAGTACGAGCGATGTATCACGACGACGACGTGCTGATTTCGGCTGTGAAGCAGATTCGTGCGGCCGGCTTTAAAATTTCAGAAGTATACACGCCCTTCCCGGTTCACGGGCTCGACAAGGCTATGGGCCTCAAGGAGTCTCGCATTGCCGTGGCAGCGTTTATGTACGGACTTTTTGGGCTCACGGTTGCCGTGACCCTAACCTGGTACATGATGATCAGCGACTGGCCTCAGAATATTGGCGGAAAACCCAACATCAATTGGGCCATGAATATGCCCGCATTCGTGCCAATCTTGTTTGAGATGACGGTATTTTTTGCCGCGCACCTAATGGTCTGGACCTATTTAGTAATCAATGGGCTATACCCCGGAGCCGACGCCAAGAATCCGGACCCCCGCACCACCGACGATTATTTTATGGTCGAGCTTCCAGCGGCCGAGGGCCTAATTGAGGCGCTTCAAAAGTCGGGTGCTGTTGAAATTGCTGAAGCCTAATCCCATGCGAATTAAGACTACTCTTTGGATTGCCGTTAGCACCTTGCTGCTCATCTCCTGCAATACTGATAAGACCACCCCGGGCTATACCTACATGGATGACATGTACCGTTCTCCCGCGCACCAGACCTACGAACCGGGTACCACCAAACTCCCCGTGGACGGTACGGTTCCGCGAGGATACGTACCCTACATGATTGCCAATACCAACGAAGGCTACCTCGAGTCGCGCGCGAATTCAGCGGTTCCCTCGTACTTCGAAACCCTCGATGCCGAGGCCGGTAAGGAGCTCTATGGTCAATTTTGCTCGCATTGCCATGGCGAAAAGGGCGACGGAAACGGAATTCTGATGCAGCGTGAGAAAATTTTGGGTGTACCAGGTTACGGAGCCGACAAGCTCCCCGACATTTCTCCAGGGAGCATCTACCACGTAATCATGTACGGCAAGAACAACATGGGTTCGCATGCCGCCCAGCTCAACTACGAGGAGCGCTGGAAGATCATTAAGTACGTTTGGAAGCTTCGCGCCGAACAAGCTCCTGGCGCTGCTCCCGCAGCGGATACTACTGCTGCTCAACCTGCCGCCTAATCGAAACGCACCACAACATGTTTGTATTCACATCCAAAATGAAACTACTCGCCGGGTCATTGACGCTGGTGGGTTTGGTGTTCTTGCTCATTGGCTTTAACACAGACTACTCTTCTCATGCGGACTCAGGGGATCATGGAGCCGTCGCTCAAGGCCATGAAAGTCCTGCTCCTGCCAGCGACGCTCATGCTGCAGAAGCTCATGCCACCGAGCCTCATGCTGTTGAAGGACATGCCGACGAGGCACATGCTGTTGAAGGACATTCTGACGAGGCTCATGCTTCAGATCATGGTCACGACTTGAGTGCAAACCGTCCTTGGGCGGCATTCTTGGTCAATAGCATTTTCTTCTTGGGAATTGGTATCGGAACACTCTTCTTTTTGGCCATTCAGTACGCGGCGCAAGTGGGCTGGTCAGTGGGACTTATTCGTGTTTTTGAGGCTGTTTCAATGTTTGTTGGAATTCCCATTCTCGGAATCCTATTCTTAATTGCGACCGGAGGAATGCACATGCACCACCTCTGGCATTGGATGGCCGAAGGAATCATGGACCCCGCGAGTCCGAACTACGATTCGCTTATCGCTGGTAAGGAAGCCTACCTCAATGTGCCCTTCTTTGCTTTGCGGACCATAGCCTATTTGGTTATTTGGGCAGGCGCAGCCTATTTACTTCGCCGCAATAGTTTGCGCGAAGACGCTCTTCCTCAAGGGCAAAATATGTTCTTTACCCAGCGCAAGCTGGCGGCAACCTTTATCGTGCTCTATGCGGTGACGTCTTCTACCAGCGCATGGGACTGGGTTATGTCGGTAGACCCCCACTGGTTCTCAACCTTGTTCGGATGGTACACCTTCGCGGGAATGTTTGTTACGGCCATGACGGTGCTCAACCTTTTGGTTATGTACCTACGCCTCAACAACCACCTGCCTTGGATCAACGAGAACCACCAGCACGACTTGAGTAAGTTTATGTTTGCCTTCAGTGTGTTTTGGACCTACCTATGGTTCAGTCAGTACATGCTCATATGGTACTCCAACATTCCTGAGGAAGTCACCTACTACCTGCCAAGGTTTAAGGGAGAATACAAGCCTCTCTTTGTAGCTATGGTTGCAATGAACTTTTTGCTGCCCATTTTAGTTCTGATTTCTAGAGATGCAAAACGGATTTTTGGCTTTATTGGTCTTGCTTCCGTCTTTGTGCTGGCGGGTCACTGGATGGATCACTACATTATGATTATGCCTGGCGCAGTGGGCTACAGCTTCGGCTTTGGTTTTGCAGAACTCGGAGGAATCTTGTTTTATGCGGGATTGTTTTTGTGGGTCACTCTAAGCCAGCTCGCAAAGGTGCCCTTAAGGCTAAAGAACCACCCTATGCTCACCGAGAGCGAACGCTTCCAACAATAATCGGACGCAACTAAAGAGAATCGTTTATGACTGGAATAATTACCATCGTCGTCCTAGTGCTAGCCGTGATTACGGCCTTGCAGCTTATGCGTGTCTTTGAGCTCTCTTCTAAGGCCCGCAAGCAAGTTGAGTATGAAGTAACCGACCGCGACAACAACTATCAGGGTTGGCTTATGCTGCTTTTTGGTATCGCTCTGATCGTGTCCTTGTTTTGGATGCTTTATGCATGGCTTCCGGTCACGCTTCCCAAGCCCTCTTCGGAGCACGGGGTAGAAATTGACAGCTTGTTCAAAATTTCTATGTGGGTGATTATTGCAATGTTTTTGCTGGTTCAGCCAATCCTCTTCTATTTTGCTTGGCGCTACCGCGGCTCAAAAGATCGCAAGGC
>JBEEMM010000051.1:0-8497 GCA_041192685.1 Bacteroidota bacterium
GCTCGACCTGCATGCCATGGTTCAGCGCAATACAGACCCCCACGAGACCGCATTTACCGTGAGCGTAGACCTTGAAGGCCATGGAGTTAGTACTGGAATCTCCGCCCAAGATCGCGCAAAAACCATCAATGCCCTTGCTAACCCCAATACAGTCGGTGCGGACTTTCGCAGGCCGGGGCACATATTCCCACTGCGTGCTCGTCCTGGAGGCGTACTTCGCCGCGCAGGACACACCGAAGCGGCCATTGACCTGGCTCGTCTTGCAGGAAGCCGTCCAGCCGGAGTAATTGTAGAAATCATGAACGAAGACGGGAGCATGTCTCGGCTTCCTGAACTCGAGGTAATGGCGGCCAAACACGATCTGCGCATCATCAGTATCGAGCAGCTTATTCGCTACCGCATGGAGCGGGATCGCCTTGTTCACGAACTGCAGTCCTACCGTCTTGAAAGCCCCTACGGGCCTTGGGAGGTGCGCATCTATGGGCAGTCCACCTCGGACCAACGGCATGCGAGTTTCAGCTTTGGCTCCTGGCACGAGCAAGACGATGTTTTGGTCCGCATGCAGAGCGGAGCCTTTGGCACTTCTCCATGGCAGCATTTTGAGGCATCAGAGGGAAGTAATTCGCTTCACTTTGAGGCGTCTATGAAAAAAATTGCCTCGCGTGGATCGGGATGCATCGTCTGCCTCAACCAGCGCGGACTTGCCCCTGATTGGACGCAATGGAACCCCTCGTCGCCCCCGACTGCGGTTCGATCCATGGGCCAAGACCCTCTGGACTATGGAGTCGGCGCTCAAATTCTTCACGGCTTGGGCCTTCGAAGGGTTGTGCTTCTCACGCAGAATCCTATGCGTCGTGTTGGAATTGACGGCTATGGCCTTCAAATAGTGAGCAACGAAAGCCTCTACTAGTCCTTCTTTGGGTGCTGCAGCAGCTGCCGCCATGAAGCCCCACTTTGCTCATAACGGATTCCGACGCCCTGGCGCTGGCTTCCGACCACCCCGGTTTGAAGCATTTGGTTGTTTTTGTTCTGGTAGGCCTTGGTGGACCATCGACCGTCTTCAGACAGCTGGTACCGAATTTCAATATCTCCAAGACCTATGCTGGGCTGCGATTGACCTATGGGTATGCCCCACTCGGTTTGGATGGTGAGCCGATCGTCCAAAAAGCTCTTGCCAATAGTGGCTTCCATCTCGCGCTGAGCGGCGGCGCTGTTGCTTGAATAGGCTAGGTTCACATCCCAATCGGCTCCTAATCCTTGGGTCACAAAATTGCTGAATTGGGAGGCTAGTACCTGCGTGGTATTGCTTTCAACGGCTTGCATACCTTGAGCTGAAAGGGGTGAAGAACCCAACCAAAATGAGCTAATAGTCAACAAACTAAGCACTTGAGTAGTCCGCTCGTCAGCATAGCTCAATCGGCTTGCTAGAGCGGCTTGCGCGATTTCTCCTGCATTGGGCATTCCAATGTCAAAGGCGAGCTGGGGCTGAAAAAGCGGACCCGTTGCCGTAAGGCGCACGTCAAGGTTTTGCCGACCCGCATCAGGCAGCGAGAGGTAGTCCTTGACGTCGGCTCGAGTGCGGTATAGTGCAGTTAGGTTCATTTGAGCCGCGTAGGGGTCGCCGGTCCACCGTATGGTTCCGCCCGGAACCAAACTAAAGGGCTTATTGATTAGGTTCCCGAGGGTAAACAAATAGGTTCCCCGGTCCATGGTCAGGTTGCCTCGAAGCATCATGTCGCCCACCCAGGGAACGTCTAGGGATATTGGGCCAGTTCCGCGGGCCTCGATAACGTCGCCAAGCGTTTCATCAAGAATCAACCGGGCCAGGATATCCTGGGTCACCTCGAGGTCAAGGTGAAGGTCAAACTTGAAATCCTCGCTGTTACGCTGCCTCGGCTTGAGGGGCTCTGCTCGACTGCGGAAGGTTAAAAACTTAACCTCTTCGAGCGAAACGGGCGCGTCCAAGGGGAGCACAAAAACCGAGGAGTCAATGGACTTAGCGCTGACATTCATGCGAAGGGACGAGGCGCTTCCCTTGAGGTCTCCAGTACCCGAAGCCACCACGTAGCCATAAAAATCTGCCTTGGGACTAGGCGGTAAATCCATAACCACCATTCCCTCGGTCTTGAACCTTAAATCAATAAATTGCTGCGCTTCAAAATTGAGATTGACCGAAACTTCTGCGGAACCTACTCCCCGATGGTCGGCAAACCGACTTGGTCCCATCTTAAGGGACTTTTGCCCCAAAACCCAAGGAGCCGTGCCGCGCAAGCCAAGACCCAAAGCGGGAATAGTCAAGCCTGCGTTGGTCCAAAATCCGCTCCCCTCCCACCGTATGTTCGAAAAATCAGACTGTGCGGAGCAAAGAGCTCGTCCCTTAATTCGACCATCAAGCGCATTTATCGCTCCGTCGGCAAAGGGCCTTGCCCAGCGCACCGGAATGCTAATTTGCTCGCTGGCCGCCTCTAGGCCATTGACGCCGTAGCTGCCATTAACGTGCAAAATTGCCGTGTCTCCATGGTCCCAGCGCAGGCTCAAATCGGCAGCCTCCCGGTCGGGAACAAAATCAAGACCAAGCGAAACCACACCCAGGGGCTGCTGCTTCATGCTGAGGTTTTCGGATTGAAGTCCGCCCGAGACCGCCCAGCCAGCCTGCCGGTTCATGAACTTGGCATCAATCGAGACCGAACCACCGAATTCAAACTGCTCAAGGCCCGCAACCTTGGTCCAGAAGGGCAGATTGAGCCTGCGCGCGCGGAGCCTTAAAAACTCTCCCTCTATGGGGCTCCAGGCCCCGTCTAAAGCCAACTGCCCCTCTGCACAGTTCCAAAAAAGCGCCTCGTCCAGGGCCACGCGCCCCTTGCTAAAATCATAGGAAAATCGGTCTGCTCCCTGCAAAATTCCGTGAATTCGCAGGCTGTCGCCGTCCTCAGGCTTGTACCACGCGTCGCCGTATCCGTCGATCAAGCGGCCTTTCCAATTGCTTCCGTAGGGCCAAATCTGCAATTGAGCCTCAAATTCCCCACCGCGCGGGTGGTTTGCGAGGCCCGTCAACTGAACGTTTAAGCTGTCTCCGGGTCGGGCCGTTAAAACAGCCTCTGCACTCTCGGGACCGTCCCAGGTAAATTCATGGCGGACTTTGGACGCATTGGCCAGATAGTCCCATCGGCCGATTCGGCCCTTAGCGAGGTACTTAGCCGAGCCGCGGGTAAATTCAGTACTGTTCTCGAGGTGAACCTCCAGCGAGGGCCCGGATGCATCCAATTTCTTCAGGCCAAGGGAATCCAGCATCTGTAGTTTGCCCGCCACAAGCTGCGATGCTAAATCCGAACTGCTTAAGGCTCCAAGGTTCCATTGATCCGGGCTGCGCTTGAACAAAGCTTTAAGCTGGTAGCCCCCCCACGAAGCCTCCATATTCCATGCCTTGGAGGACTGGCTCGCCTTAAACCGAGCCACGGTTGCCAGACTGTCTTCGGCCGACGCGACCAAGGAATAAGGCTCTAATGCCGACCACTGCGCCCGCACCCGATGCACCGCGGGGAGGTCCTCAAGGGGTTTTAAAGGACTTAAGGGCCGCCACAAAAGTGCAACAGAACCCAGATCGTAGTCGCCTTGAGCTTCAATGCTGCCGTAGGTTGACTCCTCCACAAAGGCTCGCCACTGGATGCTTGTTCCGCTTAAATCAATCGAAGTAAACTGCGCTCTTTGCTCCAACCATCGGGCATTCAGGTTTTTGCCTTGCACCGCCCAGTTCGAAGCGGAATAGTTTGCCTCGAGCCCCCCGTGAAGCAGCCACTTGCTGCGGTCAATCTGCTTGGTCGAATCAGCCGTCAAAGTGGCTTTAACCGAACCGTCGAGCTCACTCGCCCGGAGGGCGAGGCCCGGTGCCCTGAGCTCGAGCTCGCGACCTAATTCGCCCCATCGTCCCTGGGCCATCGCCTCGAATTCCCCCCATTGTAGGCGCTGCTCGGGCATTACCCATTCGGTCTTGCTCTGGTATGCATTTAAAACGACTGCATTCGAAGAGTCGTCCGATACCGCTATGCGAATTGCCTTGGGCGAATAATTCACTTCGGCCAAAAGGTTAGACCAGCGTACTTCTGCCTCTGCGGAGACAGAATCCATCCGAACCTTGGCCTCAATTAAGCCAGCGCCAGGCAGATCAAGTCCCATACTCGCGTCAAGTCCCAGGGAATTCGAGGCCCAAACCAGCTGCTTGATCCGAAGCTTCGAGGGGGCAACCAAAGTGTCTCCCTGAACGTCGCGCGCCCAAAAACCCAGCTCTACTTCACCAATCTCGCAGGAAAATACCGAGGGGCTGGTGTCTGAGGTATCGGTCCATGGACTGAACCAGTCCAACCACTTCGAGTCAGGTATACCACTAAATACCAGGGAATCCAGAATGAGTCGGTCTGCATAGAGCCTTCCCCTGCGCCAACCCAGGCCCCTGAGTTCGGCACTGCCCAAGAACAATCCCTCCTCGGCCCGATGAATGCGAATTCCATTAATCTCAATTCCCCGAAGCGGCTTCCAGGTAATGGAGCGGAACTCCATGCGCGCAGAGTCCGCCAAAGGATTCGCCTCGAGGTAGCTCCGGACCCAATTTTCTGCCGGGCGGCTTAGCCAAACAGGGTTGAGCGCGAGCATGGCAAGGATTAGTCCCAGTGCCCCCAATAGACCAGATAGAGTCCATAGCGATATTTTAACCATGCGCGCAGCCATGCTGCGAAGTTACGGACCTAATTTTGCGCCATGGCCGTCAGTGAACCCCTTATACTCTCTATCGAAAGCAGCTGCGACGATAGCGCCGCGGCGGTCCTTCGGGGCCAGAGGGTATTGTCTAATGTTGTCTACGGACAATCCGTGCACGAGCAGTTCGGCGGAGTCGTTCCAGAACTCGCATCCCGAGCGCACAGCCTTATGGCAGTCCCTACGGTTCGGGCGGCGATGGAGCAGGCTGGGATTGCCTTCAGCGAACTTGATGCGGTTGCAGCCACCGAGGGCCCCGGACTCTTGGGTTCCCTCCTGGTCGGCCACGGCATGGCTAAATCACTGGCCATGTCCCTTGAAATTCCCTTCATTGGCGTCAACCACATTCAAGCCCACGTTCTTGCCCACAGCCTAATTGAACCGGGCGTTCAAGAGAATCCGCTTCAAGGCTTTCCCTTTTTGGCCTTGGTCGTGTCGGGCGGACACACCCAGCTTTTTGATGTGCGGTCCGCTTTTGATTTTGTTCTTTTGGGCGGAACCCTTGACGATGCCGTCGGCGAGGCATTCGACAAAACTGCCAAAAATCTTGGCCTTCCCTACCCCGGCGGGCCCGAGGTGGACCGGCTTGCGGAACTGGGCAACCCCAACGCCTTTGCTTTTGCCAAAATGCAGACCGCAGGACTCGACTTTAGCTACAGCGGACTCAAAACAAGCATTCTTTATAGCCTTCAAAAGGAACTGCGCAGCAATCCCAACACCTTGACGGATCGCCTCAACGACTGGTGCGCGTCGGCTCGGCAGACCCTGATTCAACCCTTGCTCGAACGGCTCGACCGCGCGCTTGGCCCCGAGCATCAGTTCGTGGTACTGGCCGGCGGAGTTGCCGCCAATTCCTTGCTGCGCCGCGAAGCAAAGGCCTGGGCAGCACGGCGGGGAGTTCCCATTGGAATTCCGCCCCTGAGCTACGCCACCGACAACGCTGCAATGATTGGAGCAGTCGCCTACTACGCCTTTAATTCAGGGCGTTTTAGTTCCCTCAATGAAGCCGCCAGCGCAAGGCTAGAAGTACCTTCGATTCATGAATGATACCCCAAATCGTAGCTTAGGTCGCACCGAATTGGTGGACTTGCCCCAGCTCCAATGGATTGGTGCCAACGCAGTCATCGACAGCGGGGCCTACCACTGTGCCATTCACTGCATCAATTTTCACCTAGACGGCGACGCGCTACTGGTCACCTGGCAGAGCGGGACGGTCACGCGGCACGAGCAGTTTCGCAAGGTGACCGTAAAATCTAGTTTTGGAGACCGGCAAGAACGCTACCTAGTTTACCTACAGCTTCGCGTTTATGGCGAAGACTTTAACCAAGAATTCAGCCTATCAGACCGCTCTCGCATGCGGAACCCTTTGCTTCTAGGGCGAACCTTTTTGAAGCGCGGATTTATAGTGAACGTGCGGCGGCGAAACTCCTCAGCGAAGTACCTTTCGCGAACCATCCCACCAAGTCCTGCCACTCCATGATTATACTTATTTTGTCAGCCAACCGCAATCTTTACTCCACCCGAAGGCTTGTGGAGGCTGCGGAATCCCGCGGACATCAGGTCAAGGTCATGAATATTGGGCGCAGCTATGCGGTACTTTCTGCCAACGAACTCGACATTTACTACGGAGACCACCGAATTGAAGGGGTCGATGCAGTAATTCCACGAATTGGAGCATCCATCACCATTTATGGTGCTGCAATGCTTCGTCAGCTCGAGATGAAGCAGGTCTTCACGCCCGTAAGCAGCCTTGCCTTAGTGCGGTCCCGCGACAAACTTCGCGCCCTGCAGATTCTAGCCAAGGCAGGGGTGGCCATTCCTCGAACCGCCGTTGCCAAGCAGCCCTCTGACGTAGACGCACTGATTAAAGAAGTAGGCGGAGCCCCTCTCGTAGTCAAACTCTTGGAAGGCACTCAGGGCAAGGGCGTCGTTTTAGCCGAGTCCAAAACTGCCGCACGAAGCGTCATTGAGGCATTTTATTCCCTTGACGCCAATATTTTGGTGCAGGAATTCATCAAAGAAGCCAAAGGTGCAGACATTCGGGCCATTGTGGTGGGAGGCAAGGTCGTAGCCGCCTACAAACGCCAAGGCCGCGAAGGCGAATTTCGCAGCAATTTGCACGGAGGCGGTCAGGGAATTCCCATCAAGCTCAAGGCAAGCGAGCGCGCCATGGCCGTGAAGGCTGCCAAAGCCCTAGGACTTATGGTTGCAGGAGTAGACATGCTCCAAAGCGCCCGCGGACCCTTAATCATGGAGGTCAATTCCTCTCCCGGATTGGGCGGCGTAGAATCCGTCACCGGAATCGACGTGGCCGGCCACATCATAGACTACATCGCTGCCAACCATTTGCAGTCCCAGGCCCAATCCAAGGACAAAATCGGAGTCTAAATGCACCATTTTTGGGGACTTAGGCAGGGCCGTAACTTAATTTTAAATGAAGAAGAAAGCCGGCATGCTCGAAGCGTGCTTAGGCTCTCTGACGGCGACCTCGTGAGGGTCCTTGATGGCGAGGGATCGGCCTGGGACGGTGCGCTTCAGTTCATCAACAAACGAGACGCAATGGTGGCCAATGCCCTTGAAGTCCCAAACTACGGGGCTGTTTCGGGCTCCTTTCACCTCTACGTGGCTCCGACCAAAAACCTCGACCGCCTGGAGTGGCTCCTTGAAAAATCCGTAGAAATGGGCATGCATTCCCTGACCCTTTTGGAATGCGCCCGTTCGGAGCGAAGGAGGCTCAAGCTCGACCGACTGGTACGCGTCATGCAGGCAGCCTGCAAGCAAAGCGGCAAAGGAAGGCTGCCCCTACTCCACGGCCCCATTCCCTTTGCGCAAGCATTGGAGGACTGTGCCAGCGAGCAAAAAGCCATTGCGGCCTTAATTGACGGCGCGGATTCTCATTTTCTGCCGCCGTTGATTCGCAGCAATCCCGGAGAATCCTGGTCGGTTTTTATTGGCCCCGAGGGAGACTTCAACGAGTCTGAAGTGTCGGCCGCGCAATCAAAGGGATTCGCCTTAGTGCACTTGGGACCCCACCGACTAAGGACAGAAACCGCCGGTCTTTATGCCGTTGCGGCATTTGCGCAGCGATTGGTCGGCTAAAAAACCTCGTCGAGCCCTCCCAGGGCCTGAGTTTGCACAAAATGCAGCGCTGCCTCCATGGCTTCGTGGGCGTAGTAGTCGCCGGGGCTAGCCGCATATTCCCGGCGGAATGATGCTTTCAAGGCCTCCAGCTCGGGTCCTAGGCTGCGGTCGCTGCGCTCTGAGGCCTGCACCGCACAAAGCCATTCCATAGCCAGTATGCGCTCAACATTCCCCAAAACTTCGTACAGATCAGTTGCGGCGTTGGCGCCCATGCTCACGTGGTCTTCTTGGCCGGCACTGCTGTCGATGCTATCGGCACTTGCAGGGGTAGCGCGCTGCTTGTTGCGGCTAACTAGGGCCGCTGCTGCGTACTGCACGATCATAAGGCCACTCTCTACGCCACTGTCCGCAGCGAGAAACATGGGAAGTCCGCGCTTGCCAAGGCAGAGCTGGTTGATGCGGCGCTCGCTTATGCTGCCCCACTCTGCACTGGCAATTTTGACGTAATCAAAGACCAAGGCAAGGGGCTGGCCGTGAAAATGACCTGCACTAACGCCGTCGCCCGAATCGGTGAAAACCAAGGGATTATCGGTTACCGAGCAGGACTCGGTTTGAAGTACCCGCAGGGCATGGCTCCAAGCGTCTCGGCTGGCTCCGTGAACCTGGG